>NZ_CP128153.1:0-7500 GCF_030292155.1 Bacillus sp. DX3.1
TTGGAAAATATCTCTGATTTATGGAATAGCGCCTTAAAAGAACTAGAAAAAAAGGTGAGTAAACCGAGCTATGAAACATGGCTAAAATCAACAAAAGCACACGCCTTAAAAAAAGATACATTGACCATTACAGCCCCGAACGAATTCGCTCGTGACTGGTTAGAATCTCATTATTCAGAACTAATCGCAGAAACACTTTATCATTTAACAGGGGCGGAACTAGAAATTCGCTTTATTATTCCGCAAAGTCAAGCTGAAGAGGAGATTGACTATCCTCCTGCTAAAAAGAAAAGAACGAATGATGAACCTAACCACTTTCCTAAGAGCATGTTAAATCCAAAATATACATTCGATACATTTGTTATCGGCTCTGGGAACCGATTTGCTCATGCAGCTTCTTTAGCAGTTGCAGAAGCACCTGCTAAAGCATATAACCCGTTGTTTATCTATGGGGGTGTAGGACTCGGAAAAACACACTTAATGCATGCAATCGGGCATTATGTAATTGAACATAACCCAAATGCAAAAGTCGTTTACTTATCATCGGAAAAATTTACAAACGAATTTATTAACTCTATTCGCGATAATAAAGCGGTTGATTTTCGTAATAAATATCGTAATGTAGATGTTTTACTTATAGATGATATTCAATTTCTTGCCGGAAAAGAACAAACGCAAGAAGAATTCTTCCATACGTTTAATGCACTACACGAAGAGAGTAAACAAATTGTAATTTCAAGTGATCGACCACCAAAAGAAATTCCGACGCTAGAAGATCGTCTTCGTTCACGTTTCGAGTGGGGGCTCATTACAGATATTACACCGCCAGATTTAGAAACAAGAATTGCAATTTTACGTAAGAAGGCAAAAGCAGAAGGCCTTGATATTCCAAACGAAGTCATGTTGTATATTGCCAATCAAATCGACTCTAATATTCGTGAACTAGAAGGTGCGCTGATTCGAGTTGTTGCTTATTCATCTCTGATTAATAAAGATATTAATGCAGATTTAGCTGCCGAAGCTCTTAAAGATATTATTCCAAATTCTAAACCTAAAATTATTTCTATTTATGATATTCAAAAGGCAGTTGGGGATGTTTTTCAAATTAAATTAGAAGATTTCAAAGCAAAAAAACGTACGAAATCAGTTGCATTCCCGCGTCAAATCGCAATGTATCTTTCACGCGAATTAACAGATTCATCTTTGCCAAAAATTGGTGAGGAGTTTGGTGGACGTGATCATACCACTGTCATTCACGCACATGAAAAAATTTCAAAACTATTAAAAGCTGATACACAGTTGCAAAAACAGGTTGAAGAAATTAATGATATTTTAAAGTAGTAGCTGAATAGTGTGAATAACTTTTCTTGTTTTACGCACAGTCTATCCACATGTAGATAGACTGTTTTTCCGTCTCTAAATTGAGTTATCCACATATCCACAAGCCCTATTACTATTACTACTATTTTTTTATCTTTATTTAATAAATAAAATCTTATACTCACCGGAGGTTTTTGAGATGCGTTTTACAATTCAAAAAGACTTTCTTGTAAGAAGTGTACAAGATGTAATGAAAGCTATTTCCTCTCGTACAACAATTCCAATTCTTACAGGAATCAAAATCGTAGCAACTGAAGATGGTGTTACATTAACAGGAAGCGATGCTGATATCTCAATTGAATCCTTTATACCAACCGAAGAAGCTGGTAAAGAGATTGTTGAAATAGCACAATCAGGAAGTATTGTTTTACAAGCAAAATATTTTAGTGAGATCGTAAAAAAATTACCTAAAGAATCAGTAGAGATTTCAATAGAAAATCATTTTATGGCAAAAATAAAATCGGGAAAATCAGAGTTTAATTTAAACGGTTTAGATGCTGCTGAATATCCTTTATTACCACAAATTGAAGAACATCATGTATTTAAGATTCCAACAGATTTACTAAAACACATGATTCGTCAAACTGTATTTGCTGTATCAACTTCTGAAACACGTCCCATCTTGACAGGTGTAAACTGGAAGGTATATAACAGCGAGTTGATTTGTATTGCAACAGATAGTCATCGTTTGGCACTTCGTAAAGCAAAAATCGAAGGTCACAATATTGCGAATGAGTTTCAAGCTAATGTTGTTATTCCAGGAAAGAGTTTAAATGAATTAAGTAAAATTCTTGATGAGTCAGAAGAAATGGTTGATATTGTTATTACGGAGTATCAAGTATTGTTTCGTACCAAACATCTATTATTCTTCTCTAGATTGTTAGAAGGGAATTATCCTGATACAACTAGACTTATTCCAGCGGAAAGCAAAACAGATATATTTGTAAATACAAAAGAATTTTTACAAGCGATTGATCGTGCTTCTTTATTGGCGAGGGATGGTCGAAATAATGTTGTAAAGTTATCTACCTTAGAGCAGCAAATGTTAGAACTTTCTTCGAATTCACCAGAAATCGGAAAAGTAGTTGAAGAAGTTCAGTGTGAAAAAGTTGAAGGAGAAGAATTAAAAATCTCCTTTAGTGCAAAATATATGATGGATGCACTAAAAGCGTTAGACAGTACCGAAATTAAAATTAGCTTTACTGGTGCAATGAGACCATTTTTAATTCGTACAGTAAATGACGATTCCATCATCCAATTAATTTTACCGGTTCGTACTTACTAATCGGATTGAGGGTTGCTAGTTTAAACGTACTAGTGGCCCTTGTTTGATTTTAGGGGATGTTCAAAAAGTCCGGTAAAGATAACTGTCGCATTTCTTCGTTGCGTCGCCAGTCCCGGTACTCATGTAGTTCCATCTACACTCCGTATCCTCCTGGCTTCTGCGCCTCGAACTGCTCGACTCCCTTTATCCTCCTTTTTGAACATGTACTTTTAGGGGTATTACTTTCCTAATGCTAGTTTATTTAGTACAATGAAAGAATGAACACTTTTAGAAAGTGAGCGATTTTATGAAACGTATTAAGATTTCGACAGAGTATATTACACTAGGACAATTTTTAAAGCTGGCTGATGTAATTGATACAGGCGGCGCTGTAAAATGGTTTTTACAAGAATATGAAGTGTATGTGAATCAAGAACTTGAAAATAGAAGAGGCCGAAAGTTATATGCAAATGACATTGTTGAAATTCCGGAGAGCGGAACATTTCAAGTTCAGGCATAAAGGGGGAGCCCTTTGTATATTACAGAAATACAATTAAAAAACTATCGCAATTATGAACATCTAGATCTTTCCTTCGAGGATAAAGTCAATGTAATTATTGGTGAAAATGCGCAAGGGAAAACAAATTTGATGGAAGCTATTTATGTATTAGCGATGGCCAAATCTCATCGAACTTCGAATGACCGTGAACTTATCCGATGGGACGAGGATTATGGTAAAATAAAAGGTAGATTACAAAAACGAAATAGCTCCTTGTCTTTAGAATTAAACATTTCTAAAAAAGGGAAGAAGGCAAAGTTGAATCAACTTGAACAGCAAAAATTGAGCCAATATATTGGCGAAATGAATGTTGTTATGTTTGCCCCAGAAGATTTAAATCTTGTAAAAGGAAGCCCTCAAGTACGAAGACGCTTTTTGGATATGGAGCTTGGACAAATAGCTCCTGTGTATTTGTATGAATTAAGTCAATATCAAAAAGTGCTCACGCAGCGAAATCACTTGCTGAAGAAAATGCAAGGGAATAGTAAAAACGAGGAAACAATGCTAGATGTGTTTACACTTCAACTTATTGAACATGGTGCGAAAATCCTGCGAAAACGTTTTGAATTTTTGCATTTGCTACAAGAGTGGGCCGCTCCAATTCATCACGGGATTAGCAGAGGATTAGAGGAACTAGAAATAGTTTATAAACCAAGCGTAGATGTATCAGAATCAATGGATTTGTCGAAAATAAAAGAAGTATACTATGAAAGTTTTCAATCTGTGAAACAACGTGAAATTTTCCGTGGTACGACTTTAATTGGTCCTCATCGTGATGATTTACAATTCTTCGTTAATAGTAAAAATGTTCAAGTCTTTGGTTCGCAAGGACAACAACGAACAACCGCACTTTCCCTAAAGTTAGCTGAAATTGAATTAATTTATTCAGAGGTTAACGAATATCCAATCCTCTTACTAGATGATGTGTTATCAGAATTAGATGATTATCGTCAATCACATCTGCTAAATACAATTCAAGGAAAAGTGCAAACATTTGTGACAACGACGAGTGTCGACGGAATTGAACACGAAACATTAAAGCAAGCAAAAACAATTCATGTAACGAACGGCACGGTAGATTGTGAAATAGACAGAAGATAGCTTCTGTTTAAATGGAAAAGTAGGTGATCTTTGTGTCAATGGAACAAAAACAAATGCAGGAAAATGCATATGATGAAAGTCAAATACAGGTACTAGAAGGTTTAGAAGCAGTTCGGAAACGTCCTGGTATGTACATTGGTACTACAAGCGGAAAGGGTCTTCATCACCTTGTATGGGAAATCGTTGATAATAGTATTGACGAAGCATTAGCAGGGTATTGTGACGAGATTAATGTCAGTATTGAAGAAGACAACAGTATTGTTGTAACAGATAATGGTCGTGGTATTCCGGTTGGTATACAAGAAAAGATGGGACGTCCTGCTGTAGAAGTTATTATGACTGTTCTTCATGCTGGTGGTAAATTCGGCGGTGGTGGTTATAAAGTTTCTGGTGGTTTGCACGGTGTAGGGGCATCTGTTGTAAATGCTCTTTCCACAGAATTAGAAGTATTTGTACATCGTGATGGAAAAATTCATTATCAAAAGTATGAACGTGGTATTCCAGCTGCAGATCTAAAAGTAATTGGAGAAACCGATCGTACAGGAACAATAACGCGTTTTAAACCAGATCCGGAAATCTTTACTGAGACAACGGAGTATGAGTTTGATACATTAGCAACACGTATGCGTGAACTAGCATTCTTGAACCGTAATATTAGAATGATAATTGAAGATAAGCGTGAACAGAAACAAAAGAAAGAATTTCATTATGAAGGTGGAATTAAATCTTACGTTGAGCATTTAAATCGCTCCAAGGAGCCAATTCATGAGGAACCTGTATATGTAGAAGGTTCAAAAGATGGCATTCAGGTTGAAGTTGCGCTTCAATATAACGAAGGATATACAAATCATATTTATTCGTTTACAAATAATATCCATACTTACGAGGGTGGTACACATGAAGTTGGCTTTAAAACAGCTTTAACGCGTGTAATTAATGATTATGGACGAAAAAATAATATTTTAAAAGATGCTGATAGTAATCTAACGGGTGAAGATGTTCGTGAAGGTTTAACAGCAATCGTGTCCATCAAACATCCAAACCCACAGTTTGAGGGACAAACCAAAACAAAGCTTGGAAATAGTGAAGCAAGAACGATTACAGAGTCTATATTCTCAGAGGCTTTTGAAAAGTTTTTACTTGAGAATCCAAACGTAGCTCGTAAAGTTGTAGATAAGGGAACAATGGCAGCGAGAGCACGCGTTGCTGCTAAAAAAGCTCGTGAATTAACGCGCCGAAAAAGTGCGTTAGAAGTATCTAGTTTACCAGGTAAATTAGCAGATTGTTCTGCTAAGGATCCTTCTATTAGTGAAATTTATATTGTAGAGGGTGACTCTGCGGGAGGTTCTGCGAAACAAGGTCGTGACCGTCACTTCCAAGCAATTCTACCGCTAAAAGGTAAAATCATTAACGTAGAAAAAGCACGTTTAGACAAAATCTTATCTAACGATGAAGTACGTACGATTATCACGGCGATTGGTACTAACGTTGGCGGAGATTTTGATATTGAAAAGGCTCGTTATCATAAGATTATTATTATGACGGATGCCGATGTCGATGGTGCGCATATTCGTACTCTATTATTAACGTTCTTTTATCGTTATATGCGCCAACTTCTTGAATATGGTTATGTGTATATTGCACAGCCACCTTTGTTCAAAGTACAACAAGGAAAAAGAATTGAGTATGCTTACAATGATAAAGAGCTTGAACGCATATTAGCAGAGATTCCAAAACAACCAAAACCAGGTATTCAGCGCTATAAAGGTCTTGGGGAAATGAATCCAACACAGTTATGGGAAACAACAATGGATCCAGAAGTACGTTCTCTTCTTCAAGTTTCACTTCAAGATGCAATAGAAGCAGATGAAACATTTGAAATTTTAATGGGAGATAAAGTTGAACCGCGTCGTAACTTTATCCAAGAAAACGCAAGATATGTGAAAAACCTTGATATTTAATGATTGATGACAGGAATCTGAGTGTTCCTGTCTTCTACATATAAATGAACAGGAAATGTAATAAGGAGGTGCTGGTTGATGTCAGACAACCAACAACAAGGCCGGATTCGAGAGGTTAATATTAGCCATGAAATGCGTACCTCGTTTTTAGATTATGCGATGAGCGTTATCGTATCTCGTGCGCTGCCAGATGTTCGAGATGGATTAAAACCTGTTCACCGTAGAATTTTATATGCGATGAACGATTTAGGAATTACTGCTGATAAAGCATATAAAAAATCTGCACGTATTGTTGGTGAAGTAATTGGTAAGTACCATCCGCACGGTGATTCGGCAGTATATCAAACAATGGTGCGAATGGCCCAAGACTTTAGTCAACGTTATATGCTCGTAAATGGACATGGGAACTTCGGTTCTGTCGATGGTGATTTTGCAGCTGCAATGCGTTATACAGAAGCAAAAATGTCCAAGATTTCTATGGAATTACTGCGTGATATTTCTAAAAATACAATCGATTATCAAGATAACTACGATGGTTCGGAAAGAGAACCTATTGTATTACCGGCGCGTTTTCCTAATTTATTAGTAAATGGTGCAACAGGTATCGCTGTTGGTATGGCAACGAATATTCCACCTCATCAACTAGGTGAAGTAATTGATGGCGTACTAGCGTTAAGTCATAATTCTGAAATTACAATTGCTGAATTAATGGAGTATATTCCAGGTCCAGACTTCCCTACAGCGGGTCAAATTCTAGGACGCAGTGGTATTCGAAGAGCGTATGAAACAGGACACGGGACGGTTATTCTTCGTGGAAGAGTAGAAATTGAAGAGAAGGCAAATGGAAAGTCAACGATTATTGTAAATGAATTACCATATCAGGTGAATAAAGCAAGATTGATCGAAAAGATTGCTGAACTTGTTCGCGATAAAAAGATTGATGGTATTACAGATTTACGTGATGAATCAGATCGAAATGGTATGCGTATCGTGATGGAATTAAGACGTGACGTAAATGCAAATGTATTACTAAATAACTTATATAAACATACAGCGCTTCAAACAAGTTTTGGTATTAATATGTTGTCACTCGTAAATGGGGAACCAAAGGTATTAAACTTAAAACAAACTTTATATCATTATTTAGAGCATCAAAAAGTTGTGATCCGCAGACGTACTGCCTATGAATTAGAGAAAGCGGAAGCGCGTGCTCATATTTTAGAAGGTTTACGTGT
>NZ_CP128153.1:12500-27500 GCF_030292155.1 Bacillus sp. DX3.1
AAGCAGTTAGGCTGATAAGTAGGCAAATCCGCTTATCGTGAAGGCTGAGCTGTGATGGGGAAGCTCCTTATGGAGCGAAGTCTTTGATTCCCCGCTGCCAAGAAAAGCTTCTAGCGAGATAAAAGGTGCCTGTACCGCAAACCGACACAGGTAGGCGAGGAGAGAATCCTAAGGTGTGCGAGAGAACTCTGGTTAAGGAACTCGGCAAAATGACCCCGTAACTTCGGGAGAAGGGGTGCTTTCTTAACGGAAAGCCGCAGTGAATAGGCCCAAGCGACTGTTTAGCAAAAACACAGGTCTCTGCGAAGCCGTAAGGCGAAGTATAGGGGCTGACACCTGCCCGGTGCTGGAAGGTTAAGGAGAGGGGTTAGCGCAAGCGAAGCTCTGAACTGAAGCCCCAGTAAACGGCGGCCGTAACTATAACGGTCCTAAGGTAGCGAAATTCCTTGTCGGGTAAGTTCCGACCCGCACGAAAGGTGTAACGATTTGGGCACTGTCTCAACCAGAGACTCGGTGAAATTATAGTACCTGTGAAGATGCAGGTTACCCGCGACAGGACGGAAAGACCCCGTGGAGCTTTACTGTAGCCTGATATTGAATTTTGGTACAGTTTGTACAGGATAGGCGGGAGCCATTGAAACCGGAGCGCTAGCTTCGGTGGAGGCGCTGGTGGGATACCGCCCTGACTGTATTGAAATTCTAACCTACGGGTCTCATCGACCCGGGAGACAGTGTCAGGTGGGCAGTTTGACTGGGGCGGTCGCCTCCTAAAGTGTAACGGAGGCGCCCAAAGGTTCCCTCAGAATGGTTGGAAATCATTCGTAGAGTGCAAAGGCATAAGGGAGCTTGACTGCGAGACCTACAAGTCGAGCAGGGACGAAAGTCGGGCTTAGTGATCCGGTGGTTCCGCATGGAAGGGCCATCGCTCAACGGATAAAAGCTACCCCGGGGATAACAGGCTTATCTCCCCCAAGAGTCCACATCGACGGGGAGGTTTGGCACCTCGATGTCGGCTCATCGCATCCTGGGGCTGTAGTCGGTCCCAAGGGTTGGGCTGTTCGCCCATTAAAGCGGTACGCGAGCTGGGTTCAGAACGTCGTGAGACAGTTCGGTCCCTATCCGTCGTGGGCGCAGGAAATTTGAGAGGAGCTGTCCTTAGTACGAGAGGACCGGGATGGACGCACCGCTGGTGTACCAGTTGTTCTGCCAAGGGCATAGCTGGGTAGCTATGTGCGGAAGGGATAAGTGCTGAAAGCATCTAAGCATGAAGCCCCCCTCAAGATGAGATTTCCCATAGCGTAAGCTAGTAAGATCCCTGAAAGATGATCAGGTTGATAGGTTCGAGGTGGAAGCATGGTGACATGTGGAGCTGACGAATACTAATAGATCGAGGACTTAACCATATAATATGAAGCAATGTTATCTAGTTTTGAAGGAATATCCTTCATAGTTTGGTGATGATGGCAGAGAGGTCACACCCGTTCCCATACCGAACACGGAAGTTAAGCTCTCTAGCGCCGATGGTAGTTGGGACCTTGTCCCTGTGAGAGTAGGACGTCGCCAAGCAATCAAAGACGAGTCATAATGACTCGTCTTTTTTGTATTTCCTAAGAAATGGCGGATTGTTGAGTAAGTAAAAACAACGAAATATAATAAGGGATTTTTTGAGCAGAGACAGCTAAAAATTGATAAATAAACGGATAATCTTCAGAAGCATAGCTTCCCAATAAGTCGTACCACCAATCTGTTTCATAGCGAGAAATCATACTCAAATTGTAGAGTAGTAAATAATGTGTAAGTAGTTCCGGTAAAAGTGCTTTATGATTACGGACATCATGAGTTGTCGGTAAATAGTAGGTATGTGTATGACAATCATAAGAAAAAGGTGTGCTATATAATGGATTCCATGTTTCAATAGGTGTCGAAAACACTAAGGAAGATTTATTTAATTCATTTGGCGTGTAGTGAATAAAAAGATGCTTACATGTTGTTTCTATATGACGAATAAAACGTTCTTTCGTCATATGCAAACGATCTAGTATAGCAGGGGGAAATGAAATATGATGTTCACTTACTTTATCGACTTTGTATAGCATTTGTTTTTTTTGACTGTACTGAAACAGGTTTTTTAATTCAGCAATTTTTTTCGTTAGTTCTAGCATTGTAAATTTTTCAGTTTCCAAATGTTTCATGTGAAACATTCGTTCCGCCACATGAGTAAATAACCCATTTTTTTGTATTTTTACTTCATCTTCTAAAAATTGATATCCTTGTTTCTTTCGTTTACGTGTTGTTACGCCGTGTGCTAAGACTGTCGTTGATTCTGGATAATTCGGATCGACGGTTAATAAGCAAGCCTTTAAGAGCTGGCTCATGCCATAAAACTGCAACATAGGTTGAATGGAGAATGGGGCAGTTTTACATAATTCATAATAACTTTTCCCATGTTCCAAATAATAAATAAAGGGATAGCAATTTTCGAAGCTCTTCTTTTCAGCATTTTCAATAGGTAATTTTTCATAGCAGTGGACAAGATAACGTTGTACATGTTGGGATGAAAAAAAGAAACTTAATTGCTGCCAAGTATGAGATGTATGGTGCATGTAATACACTCCTTTTATTATCTAAAAATTCAAACATATATGTACTTTCTTGACAGTATTTTAACCAATTGATAAGCTACTAATAATAATTTCTGGTATCATAGGGGGAAAATTTATGTGGGAATCTAAATTTGTTAAAGAAGGTTTGACATTCGATGATGTATTACTTGTACCAGCGAAGTCAGATATATTGCCAAGAGAAGTAAGTGTAAAAACTGTTCTATCTGAAAGCTTACAGTTAAACATTCCTTTAATTAGTGCAGGTATGGATACAGTAACAGAAGCTGATATGGCGATTGCTATGGCACGTCAAGGCGGCTTAGGGATTGTTCATAAGAATATGTCTATTGAGCAACAAGCCGAGCAGGTTGATAAAGTAAAGCGCTCTGAGAGCGGCGTTATTACAGATCCTTTCTTTTTAACTCCAGAACATCAAGTATATGATGCAGAACATCTTATGGGAAAATATCGTATTTCAGGTGTACCAATTGTAAATAATTTAGATGAGCAAAAACTAGTTGGTATTATTACAAACCGTGATATGCGTTTCATTCAAGACTACTCTATTAAAATTTCCGATGTGATGACAAAAGAGCAATTAATTACAGCTCCTGTTGGCACAACACTAGAAGATGCTGAAAAGATTCTCCAGAAATATAAAATTGAAAAACTCCCTCTTGTTGATAATCACGGTGTATTACAAGGGCTTATCACAATTAAAGATATTGAAAAAGTAATTGAATTTCCAAACTCTGCAAAAGATACGCAAGGTCGTTTACTTGTTGGAGCAGCAGTTGGTGTAACAGCAGACGCAATGCTTCGTATCGATGCATTAGTGAAAGCGAATGTTGACGTAATTGTTCTTGATACAGCTCATGGACATTCTCATGGTGTTATTGAAAAAGTAAAAGAAGTTCGTGCGAAATATCCATCATTGAATATTATCGCAGGTAATGTTGCTACAGCTGAAGCGACACGCGCATTAATCGAAGCAGGTGCAAATATTATTAAAGTTGGTATTGGACCTGGCTCTATTTGTACAACACGCGTTGTGGCAGGTGTTGGTGTACCACAATTAACGGCAGTATATGATTGTGCAACAGAAGCTCGTAAGCATGGTATT
The DNA here is from genome assembly GCF_030292155.1 of Bacillus sp. DX3.1. NCBI lineage: Bacteria > Bacillati > Bacillota > Bacilli > Caryophanales > Bacillaceae > Bacillus > Bacillus sp. DX3.1. Next base: position 16,227 of record NZ_CP128153.1, read on the forward strand.
CCAGTGATTGCTGATGGCGGCATTAAATACTCTGGAGATATGGTAAAAGCGTTAGCAGCAGGTGCACACGTTGTTATGCTTGGAAGTATCTTTGCTGGTGTAGCAGAAAGCCCAGGAGAAACTGAAATTTACCAAGGACGTCAATTTAAAGTATACCGCGGCATGGGTTCTGTTGGAGCAATGGAAAAAGGAAGTAAAGATCGTTACTTCCAAGAAGGCAACAAAAAACTTGTTCCAGAAGGAATTGAGGGACGAGTACCATTTAAAGGTCCTTTAGCTGATACAGTTCACCAATTAGTTGGTGGCTTACGTGCAGGTATGGGATATTGTGGAGCACAAGATTTAGAGTTCTTACGTGAGAGTGCACAATTTATTCGCATGTCAGGTGCTGGCTTACGCGAAAGTCATCCACATGATGTACAAATTACAAAAGAATCTCCAAATTACTCTTTATAATGTCTTATATGTAAATGGACAGAGACCTAGTATCTCTGTCTATTTTTTTTTGATTATGTTAAAATAACGGTTATGTGAATACAAAGATATTGGGGGTAACAACAGTGAAAGGTATGTTTTGCAAGCGATTCATCGCAATGGTAACAGTGCTTACGCTATTTTGCAGCATGTTTGTTACATATAGCAGTGCATCGGCAGAAACAAGCTCTGCTTTAAATATTGAAGCAGGTGCAGCAATTTTAGTGGAAGCAAATTCTGGGAAAATTTTATATCAAAAAAATGCAGATGAATTACTAGCGATTGCTAGTATGACAAAAATGATGAGTGAGTACTTAGTTCATGAAGCAGTAGACAAAGGAAAACTGAAGTGGAATCAAAAGGTAAAGGTTTCTGACTATGCGCACACGGTTTCACAGGATCGCTCATTATCCAACGTTCCTCTAGAAAATGGCGGATCTTATACAGTGAAAGAGCTATATGAAGCCATGGGCATTTATTCTGCAAATGGTGCAACAATTGCTTTAGCTGAAGCTGTTGCAGGATCGGAAGCAGATTTTGTAAAAATGATGAATGATAAAGCAAAAGAGCTTGGATTGAAAAATTATAAGTTTGTAAACTCTACGGGATTATCAAACAAAGATTTAAAAGGTAAACATCCAGAAGGAACAACACCGGATGAAGAAAATAAAATGTCTGCTAGAGATTGTGCAATCTTGGCACAACGTCTGATTCAAGATTTCCCAAATGTATTAGAAACGGCTGGAATTCCGAAAAAGACATTCCAAGAAGGTGGAAAATATCCGATTGAGATGGCTAACTGGAACTGGATGTTAAAAGGATTAATCATGGAGTATGAAGGCGTAGATGGTCTCAAAACAGGATCTACTCCAGAAGCTGGGGATTGCTTTACAGGCACAGCGGAGAGAAATGGTATGCGTTTAATTTCTGTTGTTATTAAAACAAATTCTCATACAGCACGCTTTGCAGAAACGAAGAAACTATTTGATTACGGTTTTACAAACTTTGAAGCGAAAAAGGTATATCCAAAGGGTTCAGCCGTAAAGGGACATGAAACTGTACAAGTAAAGAAAGCGAAAGATACGGATGTAGCATTGCAAACGAAACAAGCTATCGTACTTCCAATGCCAAAAGGAAGTAAAGATGTTTATAAAACAGAATTTAAAGCAATGAAAGAAAGACAAGAAGCACCAATTAAAAAGGGTACAACAATTGGTCAAATGGTTGTATCAGCTAAAGATGGTAATGATGCTGGCTTCTTAACAGGTAAGTCCTTACAAGTAGATCTTGTAACAAAAGCAGAAGTAGAAAAAGCTAACTGGTTCACTCTTTCTATGCGTGGAATCGGTTCTTTCTTTGGCGGCATTTGGAACAGTGCTGTTGACACAGTAAAAGGTTGGTTTTAAAAGCTCCTCATTGTAGGAGCTTTTTTTATTTACTATTTTTCATACTGACTTTATCAAAAAATAGTAGACAAGCCTCTAATAGTTAGTGGTAGAATGTAAGAGTATTCTTAATTTTCGCCGTTAATGGGGAAAAGCAATTCACCTAGGGGGGTTTTTGTACATGACAAATGTAACAGGAACAGAGCGTGTAAAACGCGGAATGGCAGAAATGCAAAAAGGCGGCGTCATCATGGACGTAGTTAACGCTGAACAAGCTAAAATTGCGGAAGAAGCAGGTGCGGTTGCTGTTATGGCATTAGAACGTGTTCCTGCAGATATTCGTGCGGCAGGTGGCGTTGCACGCATGGCGGATCCAACAATTGTAGAAGATGTAATGGGTGCCGTATCGATTCCAGTTATGGCAAAATGCCGTATTGGGCATCTTGTAGAAGCTCGTGTACTAGAATCATTAGGGGTAGACTACATTGATGAGAGCGAAGTATTAACTCCAGCTGATGAAGTGTATCATTTAAATAAACGTGACTACACTGTTCCGTTCGTATGTGGATGTCGTGATATTGGGGAAGCGGCACGTCGTATTGCAGAAGGTGCATCCATGCTTCGTACAAAAGGTGAGCCTGGAACAGGAAACATTGTAGAGGCTGTACGTCATATGCGTCAAGTAAACGCAGAAATTCGTCAAGTTGCGAATCTACGTGAAGATGAATTAATGACATATGCAAAAAACACTGGGGCTCCTTATGAAGTATTACTTGAAATTAAACGTCTTGGTCGTTTACCAGTTGTAAACTTTGCAGCAGGTGGTGTTGCAACGCCAGCAGATGCTGCATTAATGATGCAACTTGGTGCAGATGGTGTATTCGTAGGATCTGGTATTTTCAAATCAGAAAACCCAGAAAAATTTGCACGTGCGATTGTTGAAGCGACAACACATTACGAAGACTATGAATTAATTGCAAGCCTTTCTAAAGGATTAGGCACTGCAATGAAAGGTGTCGAAATTTCAACATTATTACCAGAACAACGCATGCAAGAGCGCGGTTGGTAATTAAAGGAGATTTTAACATGGTTATAGTTGGTGTATTAGGTCTTCAAGGAGCTGTACGTGAACATGTGAAGGCAGTTGAAGCAAGTGGTGCAGAAGCTGTTATCGTGAAACGTGTGGAACAACTTGAAGAAATTGATGGACTTATTTTACCGGGTGGTGAAAGCACAACAATGCGCCGCCTAATTGATAAATATGGGTTTATGGAACCGCTTCGCAAGTTTGCCAAATCGGGTAAACCGATGTTTGGTACGTGTGCAGGTATGATTTTACTTGCAAAAAATCTTGTAGGCTATGAGGAATCTCATATTGGTGCCATGGATATTACGGTTGAGCGCAATGCATTTGGTCGCCAAAAGGATAGCTTTGAAGTTGCTCTTTCGATAAAAGGCGTAGGGGAAGACTTTGTTGGTGTATTTATTCGTGCGCCATATGTGGTGAACGTAGCAGACAATGTTGAGGTTCTTTCTACACATGATGATCGAATGGTAGCAGTAAAGCAAGGTCCATTTTTAGCTGCTTCGTTCCATCCAGAGCTAACGGATGATCATCGCGTTACAGCATATTTTGTACAGATGGTGAAAGAAGCGAAAATGAAAAAAGTTGTATAAGTAACTTGCAACTTGTGAAAGATTATAGTAAATTGATGGTAACAATTTTATAAGATAAACGTGTTGATAGGAAGTAGTAACAAATTTTGTTTCTTGTAGAGAGTCGGTGGTTGGTGAAAACCGATAGAAGCAATTTGTGAATCCATCCTAGAATGAAATGTGGAATGTCATTTGAGACTAGTAAACATTTCCGGTGAAGAGTCGTTATTTCTACTTGAGAGGAAGGCAATATTGCTTTCAACTAGGGTGGCAACGCGGTTTAACTTCCGTCCCTTTTTTACAGGGACGGGAGTTTTTTGTTTTTATAAATAAAAAGGAGGAATACATAATGCTTGATATTAAATTTTTACGTACAAACTTTGAAGAAGTAAAAGCAAAATTACAGCATAGAGGCGAAGATTTAACTGATTTTGGTCGCTTTGAAGAACTAGATACAAAAAGAAGAGAGCTTCTTGTGCAAACAGAAGAGTTAAAAAGTAAGCGTAATGAAGTGTCTCAACAAATTTCTGTATTAAAACGCGAAAAGAAAGACGCAGACGCGCTAATTGTAGAGATGCGAGAAGTAGGAGAGAAAGTAAAGGATCTTGATAATGAGCTTCGCGTAGTGGAAGAAGATTTAGAACGATTAATGCTTTCTATCCCAAATATTCCTCATGAATCTGCGCCAATTGGGGAAACAGAGGATGATAATGTACAGGCGCGCACTTGGGGAGAAGTAAAAGAATTTGGTTTTGAACCAAAACCCCATTGGGACCTTGCTACTGACCTGGAGATTTTAGACTTTGAACGTGCAGCTAAAGTAACAGGAAGTCGTTTTGTATTTTATAAAGGTGCAGGCGCAAGATTAGAGCGTGCTTTAATTAGCTTTATGCTTGACCTTCACACAGACGAGCACGGTTATGAAGAAGTTTTACCTCCTTATATGGTAAACCGTGCAAGCATGACAGGAACAGGACAACTTCCAAAGTTTGAAGAAGATGCGTTTCGTATTGAAAGCGAAGATTACTTCTTAATTCCTACAGCCGAAGTACCTGTAACAAATATGCACCGTGATGAAATTTTAAACAGAGAGCAGTTACCAATTCGCTATGCAGCATTTAGCTCATGTTTCCGTTCTGAAGCAGGATCTGCTGGTCGTGATACACGTGGTTTAATTCGTCAACATCAATTCAATAAAGTAGAACTTGTGAAGTTTGTGAAACCAGAAGATTCTTATGAAGAATTAGAAAAGTTAACAAATGATGCAGAACGCGTGTTACAATTATTAGGTCTACCGTATCGCGTTATGAGCATGTGCACAGGAGATTTAGGATTTACAGCAGCGAAGAAATACGATATCGAAGTATGGATTCCGAGCTACGGTACATATCGTGAAATCTCTTCTTGTAGTAACTTTGAGGCATTCCAAGCAAGACGTGCAAACATTCGTTTCCGCCGCGATACAAATGCAAAACCGGAACATGTTCATACATTAAATGGATCTGGACTTGCAATTGGACGTACAGTTGCAGCAATTTTAGAAAACTACCAACAAGAAGATGGTACAATTATAATTCCAGAAGTTCTTCGCCCTTATATGGGAGGGAAAACAGTTATTAAATAAATTGAAATTTTCATCGGTATGAGTGTTGTCAGTAAAATAACTATGGGAAAAGGATGTTCTTTCCTTTTCCTACAATTTATTATAGTAGGGTTGACTAACTGTTTTTCTTTTGATATTATATTTGATGTCAATATGGAGGAATACCCAAGTCTGGCTGAAGGGATCGGTCTTGAAAACCGACAGGCGGTGAGAGCCGTGCGGGGGTTCGAATCCCTCTTCCTCCTCCAGATATAATTGACAACAGCGCATATAAGTGGAGATTGGAGAACTCGTTACCAACACGTAACGAGTTTTTATTTTAAAACCAATCAGAAAGTATGATGTAAGGCTGTTGATGCCTTATGAAACACTCATATTCCGATGATTATCTTCATAGATATGAAAGGGGTCACCATGGATATTATTATACAAACATTTCCGCTTGACGGAAAAACTTTATACTATGTACAATGCCCAGTTTGTAAGAAAAATAGAATTTTAAACAGTGCTGCAAACGTATCTCGCACTATAAGTGACGAGACATTTCGTAAGCTTTGCGGTTGTACTTGCAACGTGAAACAGGAAATGAAAAAAGTAGAGGCGCCGAAAAAAGCTGAGAAGAAAGAAACAGCTCCAAAACGTACAGGCAAAGTACTAACAGCAGTAATTAATGGGAAAGAAATGACTGTTAAAGAAATTGCTGAAGCATATGATATTAGTACAAGTACTGTTCGTCAGCGTATTCATGCAGGCAAACCAGAGAGCGAAATTATTGCTCCAACAAAAAAGAAAAAATAAGTTAATAGAAAAACCCGTGCATCCGCACGGGTTTTTTATTTTACAAGTTTACGTGTTTGTTGTAGGAAGTTACCTATTTTCTTTACAATTGGTTCGATAGAATTTTCATTTTTTAAAATATCGTACTCATTAATATTCAATCGTAGTACGGGGCATGAGTTAAAGTTATTAATCCAATTTTCGTAACGTCCGTGCATTTCTTTCCAATATTCAATCGGTGTTTGTTGTTCCATTGGACGACCGCGCTCTTGAATACGATCTACAATATCGTCAAAAGAACCTTCTAAATAAATAAGTAAGTCTGGGTGTGGGAAGTAAGGTGTCATGACCATTGCATCGAATAGACCTTTATAGGTTTCGTAATCTGTTTCTGTCATCGTTCCTTTTTCGTAATGCATTTTGGCGAAAATACCAGTATCCTCATAAATAGAGCGGTCTTGAATAAAGCCACCACCGTATTCAAAAATTCTTTTTTGTTCTTTAAAGCGTTCTGCTAAAAAGTAAACTTGAAGATGGAAACTCCAACGTGTGAAATCAGCATAAAACTTATCTAAATAAGGGTTTGAATCTACTTTTTCAAATGATGTACGGTAACCTAGGGCGTTGGCAAGTGTGGTTGTCATTGTTGATTTACCAACACCAACTGTACCAGCAATGGTAATCACTGCATCATTTGGTATATCGTATTTTTGCCTTAAATTCATTGCTATTTCGTCTCCTTTAAGAGTGTATTTTGAAGGGCAGATAAGATGATATGCAAATCATCATTGTTCTTCACGAAATCCATATTATCTCCATTGAATTTTAACACTGGGATATCAGGATGATCCTTTTTGAAAGTATCCATTGCTGCTTCATAATCTTCAATAAGTTGTAGTAAGTAATTTGGATCCATATTTTTTTCAAATTCTCGTCCGCGCATCGCGATTCGTTTTTGTAATGTTTCTAAACTCGCTGTTATATATACAATTACATTTGGTACAGGCATATCTTGCGTAAGAATACGATAAACCTGCATGTACTTGTCGTATTGTGTGTCCTTCAATGTACGAGATGCGAAAATTAAATTTTTAAATATGTGATAATCTGCTACCACGGGCTTGCTTTGTTTCAAATACTTTATATTAATGTCTTCTAATTGCTTGTAGCGATTGCAAAGGAAGAACATTTCTGTTTGAAAACTCCATTCTTCAATATCTTCATAAAATTTCCCTAAGAAAGGATTTTCATCAACAATCTCTTTTAATAGGTGGAGTTGCATGTGAGTCGAAATCGCCTTCGCTAACGAAGTTTTTCCGACACCGATTGGTCCTTCAACCGTGATAAATGGTACTCTGGTCACGCTGTTTCCTCCTTTCGATTCATAATTTGCCGTAAATAAAAAGCACAAAACAGAATTATTGTAGCATAAGAGGGAAGTGAGCGGACTAATTTGTCATAAAAAGTTAGAAAATCGACGCATGCTATTCAAGTTTTAATTGAAAGGAAGGCATAATATTTGCTTTTAGTGTAGCTTCCATTATTTTTAAAGCATGTTGGTTATCTTGATCGGAATTAGAGACAGTGCAATCCTGGGGTACATATAATGTATAGTTCCTCATATGAGCGTCATTCGCTGTGAATAAAATGCATATATTTCCAGCTATTCCTGTTATGATGAGTTTTTCAATTTTTAAATGCCCTAATAAAGAGTTTAGAGGGGTTTCATAAAAAGCAGAATAATGTGGTTTAATAAAAACATAGTCATCTGTTTCTGGAGCAATAGCTTGTATAATATTTTTGCTATAATCATTTGTGCAATGGGTAATGAGCTGATCAATATCAGCTCGCCATAGATAATAGTGATCATTGATGTAAATAACAGGACAATCTAACGTTTTCATTGTTTGTTTCATTTTCAGTATGGGTTCGATAATCGTTTGGCATTTCTGTGCGAGAATCGGTCCATGTGAGAATTGAAAGTCATTAATCATATCAATAATTAACAGTGCGGTATTTTTCATATGTAATCTCCCTTCCTTTCTCTTTAGATTGGGTTGAATGTGTGAAAGTTATCCTGCTGCCTACAAAAGTCGGATGGTCGTACTAACCATTAATGAGGGCGAAGAGCCACTACACTTTATTTGTAAATGAGAGGATTTTGTCATGGAACAAGATATTTATTTTATGAAGCTTGCAATAGAAGAAGCAAAAAAAGCCGAAGCAATACAAGAAGTCCCGATTGGAGCTGTCGTTGTATTAGATGGGGAAGTAATTAGCTTTGCTCATAACTTAAGGGAAACACAGCAGCGATCTGTTGCACATGCTGAGTTATTGGCAATAGATGAAGCTTGCAAAAAATTAGGAACATGGCGCTTAGAAAATGCGACGCTATACGTGACTTTAGAACCGTGTCCGATGTGTGCGGGTGGAATTGTACTATCTCGTGTAAAGCGGGTGGTATATGGTGCCAGTGATCCAAAGGGTGGCTGCGCAGGTACATTAATGAATCTTTTAACAGATGAACGTTTTAACCATCAATGCGAAGTTGTACCAGGTGTAATGGAAGAAGAATGTGGTTTGTTGTTAACAAACTTTTTTAGAGAACTTCGTAAAAAGAGAAAAGAGAAGAAGGAAAAACTGGATAAAAATACCGACCGTTAACATGTTTGCAATTTATAATGAAACAAGTTATACTGATAATGTCTTGATAAAGGCAACCTAATATTGGTTTTAACTTTGCCGTGCTAAGCGGGGAGGTAGCGGTGCCCTATACTCGCAATCCGCTCTAGCGAGGCCGAAACCCTTCTCGAGGTTATGTTACTGTAAGGCCTGCCTTAAGTAAGTGGCGTTGACGTTCGGGTCCTGCGCAACGGGACCCCGTGAACCTTGTCAGGTCCGGAAGGAAGCAGCAATAAGCGGGTTTTCTCGTGTGCCGCAGGAGTGCCTGAACCGAGCTAACTGCTTAAGTAACGCTTATGGTACGTAATCGACAGAAGGTGCACGGCAGTTATATATGTATACAAAACTCACCTCATATGATGTAGGTGGGTTTTTTGTATAGAAAATAACTTTTGGAATCTATAAACAGAATGGGTTATAATAAACGAGATAATAACCTTTGAGGGAGGCCGTGTTTTCGTGTCATACCAAGCGTTATACCGAACATGGAGACCGCAAAAATTTGAAGATGTAGTCGGTCAAAAGCACGTAACAAAAACGTTGCAAAATGCCCTTCTTCAAGAGAAAGCGTCGCATGCCTACTTGTTTTCTGGTCCAAGGGGAACAGGGAAAACGACAATTGCAAAAGTGTTTGCAAAAGCGATTAACTGTGAGCATGCACCGACAGCAGAGCCTTGTAACGAATGTCCTGCTTGTTTAGGCATTACGAAAGGATCTATTTCAGATGTATTAGAAATTGATGCGGCTTCAAATAACGGTGTAGATGAAATTCGAGATATAAGAGATAAAGTGAAATATGCCCCAAGTGCAGTCGGATATAAAGTATATATTATTGATGAAGTCCACATGCTCTCCATGGGTGCTTTTAATGCGCTTTTAAAAACGTTAGAAGAACCACCGCAACATGTTATCTTTATTTTAGCAACAACAGAACCACATAAAATCCCACCTACTATCATTTCACGTTGTCAGCGCTTTGAGTTTCGGAAAATATCAGTACATGACATCGTAGAGCGATTAGCAACTGTTGTTACAAATGAAGGTACAAAGGTGGAAGAGGAAGCGCTACAAATTGTTGCTCGTGCTGCTGAAGGTGGTATGCGTGATGCTTTAAGCCTCATTGATCAAGCAATTTCTTATAGTGATGAAACAGTTACAGTTGAGGATGTTTTGGCGGTAACGGGTTCTGTTTCTCAACAATATTTAGGGAATCTTGTAGAATGTATACGTGAAAATGATGTATCAAGAGCGTTGCGCATCATTGATGAGATGATGAGTAAAGGGAAAGATCCAATGCGTTTTATGGAAGATTTCATTTATTATTATCGTGATATGCTTCTATATCAAACCTCACCGCAATTAGAACATATGTTAGAGCGAGTAATCGTAGATGATCAGTTCCGTATGTTAAGTGAGGCAATGCAACCGGAAATCATCTATGAAATTATTCATACACTGAGTAAAGGTCAACAGGAAATGAAGTGGACAAATCATCCTCGTATTTTCCTAGAAGTTGTCATGGTACAGCTTTGTCAACAATTCATGTTGAATGCAAATGGAGCAGACCGTTTGCAAGCGATTATGAACAGAATGCAACAGTTGGAAAAAGAATTAGAACATGTAAAGAAAAATGGAGTGCCAGCTGGTGTGCAACAAGAAGTAAGAGAGACACGCACGGCGCCAAAACCGGTACGTACAGGAAGTATGAAAATTCCTGTGGGGCGTGTGCATGAAGTATTAAAACAAGCGAAACGCCAGGAATTAGAGCGTTTAAAAGGTGTATGGGGTGAGTTGTTAGGAAGACTCAAAGCTCATAATAAAGTGGCGTTTGCAGTTTTGTTAGAAAATAGTGAGCCGGTTGCAGCTTCTGAAGATTCCTATGTTTTGGCATTCCAATATGAGATACATTGTAAAATGGCAAGTGAAAATCGGGACGCGACAGATACCGTAGAACAAATTCTTTTTGAATTGCTTAGTAAAAGGTTGCACATGATTGCAATTCCAAAAAGCGAATGGGGTAAAATACGCGAAGATTTTTTACAACATGATGGTGGATCTTCAGAAGATGCTGCAGAAAAAAAAGTAGATCCTCTCGTAGAAGAGGCTGTAAAATTAGTAGGGAAACAACTCATTGAAATAAAAGAATAAACATACTTAGGAGGAATTATTATGATGCGTGGCGGAATGGGAAATATGAATAACATGATGAAACAAATGCAAAAGATGCAAAAGCAAATGGCAAAAGCACAAGAGGAACTTGGAGAAAAAACAATTGAAGGTACAGCTGGTGGTGGAATGGTTACAGTTATCGTAAATGGCCACAAGCAAATCGTTGAAGTGAAAATTAAAGAAGAAGTTGTAGATCCAGAAGATATCGAAATGTTACAAGACCTTGTATTAGCTGCTACAAATGATGCACTTAAGAAGGCGGAAGAACTGTCAAACTCTACAATGGGACAATTTACAAAAGGATTAAACTTACCAGGTGGAATGTTCTAAGTAGGAGGATACTTATACATGCATTATCCAGAACCGATTGCAAAGCTTATCGATAGCTTTATGAAGCTACCAGGTATTGGTCCGAAAACGGCTGTTCGATTGGCCTTTTTCGTATTAGATATGAAAGAAGATGACGTATTAGATTTTGCGAAATCACTTGTAAATGCAAAACGAAATTTAACATATTGTTCTGTTTGT
>NZ_CP128153.1:32500-82500 GCF_030292155.1 Bacillus sp. DX3.1
ACGGAAAGCCGCAGTGAATAGGCCCAAGCGACTGTTTAGCAAAAACACAGGTCTCTGCGAAGCCGTAAGGCGAAGTATAGGGGCTGACACCTGCCCGGTGCTGGAAGGTTAAGGAGAGGGGTTAGCGCAAGCGAAGCTCTGAACTGAAGCCCCAGTAAACGGCGGCCGTAACTATAACGGTCCTAAGGTAGCGAAATTCCTTGTCGGGTAAGTTCCGACCCGCACGAAAGGTGTAACGATTTGGGCACTGTCTCAACCAGAGACTCGGTGAAATTATAGTACCTGTGAAGATGCAGGTTACCCGCGACAGGACGGAAAGACCCCGTGGAGCTTTACTGTAGCCTGATATTGAATTTTGGTACAGTTTGTACAGGATAGGCGGGAGCCATTGAAACCGGAGCGCTAGCTTCGGTGGAGGCGCTGGTGGGATACCGCCCTGACTGTATTGAAATTCTAACCTACGGGTCTCATCGACCCGGGAGACAGTGTCAGGTGGGCAGTTTGACTGGGGCGGTCGCCTCCTAAAGTGTAACGGAGGCGCCCAAAGGTTCCCTCAGAATGGTTGGAAATCATTCGTAGAGTGCAAAGGCATAAGGGAGCTTGACTGCGAGACCTACAAGTCGAGCAGGGACGAAAGTCGGGCTTAGTGATCCGGTGGTTCCGCATGGAAGGGCCATCGCTCAACGGATAAAAGCTACCCCGGGGATAACAGGCTTATCTCCCCCAAGAGTCCACATCGACGGGGAGGTTTGGCACCTCGATGTCGGCTCATCGCATCCTGGGGCTGTAGTCGGTCCCAAGGGTTGGGCTGTTCGCCCATTAAAGCGGTACGCGAGCTGGGTTCAGAACGTCGTGAGACAGTTCGGTCCCTATCCGTCGTGGGCGCAGGAAATTTGAGAGGAGCTGTCCTTAGTACGAGAGGACCGGGATGGACGCACCGCTGGTGTACCAGTTGTTCTGCCAAGGGCATAGCTGGGTAGCTATGTGCGGAAGGGATAAGTGCTGAAAGCATCTAAGCATGAAGCCCCCCTCAAGATGAGATTTCCCATAGCGTAAGCTAGTAAGATCCCTGAAAGATGATCAGGTTGATAGGTTCGAGGTGGAAGCATGGTGACATGTGGAGCTGACGAATACTAATAGATCGAGGACTTAACCATATAATATGAAGCAATGTTATCTAGTTTTGAAGGAACATCCTTCATAGTTTGGTGATGATGGCAGAGAGGTCACACCCGTTCCCATACCGAACACGGAAGTTAAGCTCTCTAGCGCCGATGGTAGTTGGGACCTTGTCCCTGTGAGAGTAGGACGTCGCCAAGCAATCAAAGACGAGTCAATTGACTCGTCTTTTTTGTATTTCAGGAAAATAAAAGTCAAAGATATGAGTTGAATGAATCATCAATGGAGAATAGAATGTCTTACTGATGGAAGTTTTATTTTATCCCGCTATTTGCGAGCAGTGTTAGGTCGAGGATAAACTGCCCGCGAATAGCGGATGTGTTTAACTAATGATCAGTGGAGGATGAAGAAAACCCCTACTGATCAAAGTTTCACTTTATTATATTGGGTGACAAACACGATGCCTAAATATCATTCATATAATACATATATAAAGAAAGGATGTATATTTTCCTGAAAATTGTTAAGGACTGTAAGTATATTAATTGAGTTAGTCTTATAAGAAAAAAACACACAAATGATCGAGAAATGGAAGTTTTACTATTTAAAGAGGGGAGGAAGTGTCTTGCATCGTTTCTTGTTATTCATGAAAGAGAAGCGATAAGGGCGTATATTATGAACATAGACGAAAAGGTTTGTATCGTATGCGAACATAAGAAAGATGATGGAATACATTTATATACCAGCTTTATATGCGAAGCTTGTGAAAGAGACATGGTAGAAACGGAGACAAATGACCCTAAATATATATATTTTTTACAACAACTGAGAAAAATACAAACATTGTATTCATAAATAGGCGAACATGCCTATTATTTTTTTTGCCCCATTCTCTGTATAATGGATAGAGAATGAAAAGTAAGGAAGAGGTAAGTATGAATCAAAAGCAAATGCCATTATATGAAGCGTTAATACAATTTAGGGATAAGCAGCCTTTGTCTTTACATGTTCCAGGACATAAAAATGGATTAAATTTTCCCAAGCAGGCTCGGGCTGGTTTTAATGATATACTTTCTATTGATGTGACAGAATTAACAGGGCTAGATGATCTTCATAGTCCTTTTGAATGTATAGATCAAGCACAACGTTTGTTAGCGGATGTATATGATGTACAAAAGAGTTATTTTTTGATTAATGGTTCTACAGTTGGAAATTTAGCAATGATTTTATCTTGCTGTAAGGAGCATGATATTGTACTTGTACAAAGAAACTGTCATAAATCTATTCTAAATGGTTTGAAGTTAGCAGGAACGCGTCCGGTCTTTTTAGAACCTTGGATTGATGAAGCATATGGTGTACCAGTTGGTATACAACATGAAGTCATTCAAAAGGCAATTGAACGACATCCAGAAGCAAAGGCACTAATTTTAACACATCCGAATTATTATGGTATGGGGATAGACTTAAAAGAGAGTATTAAATGTGCACATGCGCAAGGGATTCCTGTTTTAGTAGATGAAGCACATGGGGCACATTTTTGTATTGGAGAGCCTTTTCCAAAGTCAGCATTGGCATATGGTGCTGATATTGTGGTACATTCGGCGCATAAAACATTACCCGCTATGACAATGGGCTCTTACTTACATATAAATAGTAATGTAATTGATGAAGAAAAAGTATCTTCTTATTTAGCTATGTTACAATCTAGCAGCCCGTCCTATCCAATTATGGCTTCGTTAGATGTGGCTCGTTTTGCATTAGCGAAAATAAAAGAAGAAGGTTGTCATGACATTTTTAGATTCCTTCAGCGCTTTAGAAAAGAGCTACAATGTATTCCGCAAATTACGGTTTTACAGTATCCCCTTCAGGATGAGTTGAAAATGACAGTACAAACGCGTTGTCAGTTATCTGGATATGAATTGCAACGCATATTTGAAGAAGCTGGCATATACGCGGAAATGGCCGATCCATATAATGTTCTGCTTATTTTACCACTGCAAGTAAATGATAGGTACATAAAAGCGGTGCAGATGATAAAATCAGCCTTACATGTTTATGAGGTAACAGACAGAACGCCATCTATTCGGTATACTTACAAAGGGGCTTTTTCTTCTTTACCATTTACATATAAGCAATTAGAAAAGTATAAGAAGAAAGTTGTACCCTTGCAAGAAGCAATCGGGATGATTACAGCGGATATGGTTATACCGTATCCGCCAGGAATTCCTTTACTTATGTACGGAGAAGAAATTACTGCAGAGCATATTGAACAAATTTCTTATTTAGAAGAAACGGGCGCTCGTTTTCAAGGAAACATAAAATATATGACTGTATATGATATAGAGAGAAAGTAGGTTTTAGGATGAAAGGATTATTTGTAACAATTGAAGGGCCAGAGGGTTCAGGTAAATCAACATTAATTACAAAGATATTGCCGTACTTTGAACAGAAAGAGCAAAAGGTAATGGCAACGCGCGAACCAGGCGGTATTGCCATTTCAGAAGAGATTCGAACGATTTTACATAAACAAGAATATACGATGATGGAAGCGCGCACAGAGGCGTTATTATATGCTGCGGCACGTAGACAGCATTTAGTAGAAAAGGTAATGCCAGCTTTAGAGAAGGACTATCTTGTGTTATGCGATCGTTTTATTGACAGCTCTCTTGCCTACCAGGGTTATGCGAGAGGTCTTGGGGTTGATAAAGTATTTGAAATTAATCGTTTTGCAACAGAAGATTGTATGCCGGGATTGACTATTTATTTAGACATTGAACCAGAAGTAGGCTTAGCGCGTATTGAAAAAGATGCTGATCGTGAAGTAAATCGTTTAGATTTAGAAAGTATTGCATTTCATAAGAGGGTACATGAAGGGTATTTACAAGTTGTAGATCGTTTCTCAGATCGCATTGTCGTTGTGGATGCAAATAAACCAATGGAAAAGATTGTGGAAGAAGTCATTCAGCTTATAGAAGGAAAATTGTTATAATAGAGGGAAAGTATAAAACAAGTGAGGTATGCATTATGACGAAGACGTGGGAGCAGCTTTCTGCTATACAGCCCATTGGT
Organism: Bacillus sp. DX3.1; assembly: GCF_030292155.1. Taxonomy (NCBI): domain Bacteria; kingdom Bacillati; phylum Bacillota; class Bacilli; order Caryophanales; family Bacillaceae; genus Bacillus; species Bacillus sp. DX3.1. The sequence goes on from NZ_CP128153.1 coordinate 36,689, forward strand.
GTAAAGATGTTGATGAATAGTATTGAAAAGGAGCGTATATCCCACGCTTATTTGTTAGAAGGGCCAAAAGGAACTGGAAAGTTTGAAACAGCAATTCAAATGGCCAAAAGCTTTCTTTGTTTACAAAGAAATGGTGTAGAACCATGTCATACATGTACGAATTGTCGCCGAATTGATTCAGGGAATCATCCAAATATACACATTGTGAAGCCAGATGGACTGTCTATTAAAAAACAACAGATTCATGACTTGCAGGAAGAGTTTTCGAAAACAGGTTTAGAAGCAAATAAAAAGGTGTATATTATTGAGCATGCAGATCGAATGACAGCAAATGCTGCCAATACTTTATTGAAATTTTTAGAAGAACCAAGTAGCGATACGACTGCTATTTTACTCACAGAACAAAGTCATCAAATTTTAAATACCATTTTATCACGCTGTCAAGTTGTTACATTTCGGCCGCTTTCTGCAGAATCTTTAATTCAGAGATTGCAAGATGAAGGCATTACAATTTCTTTATCTACCCTAGCGGCACAACTTACGAATAGTTTTGAGGAAGCATTATTGCTATGCAATGATGAATGGTTTGCACAAGCACGAGCTTTAGTGATAAAATTATGTGAAGCGCTCGAAAAAGATATAGCCTCTCTTTTTTTTGTACAAGAAAAATGGGTGAAACACTTTGGAGAGAAAGAACAATTACAACAAGGTTTAGATATGTTACTCCTTATTTATAAGGATTTATTATATGTTCACTTAGGAGAAGAAGATCGTCTTGTTTTTCAAGAGCAAAAAGAGATGTTCCAATCTTTCACCTATGCTCAGAAGCGCATTGTATCAGCTCTTTTCAATATATTAGAAGCAAAAAATAGAATCAACGCTAATGTAAATGCGCAGCTTGTATTCGAGCAGTTAGTGTTGCGGTTGCAGGAGGGATGACCGTTTGTACGATGTAGTAGGTGTTCGCTTTAAGAAGGCCGGAAAAGTATATTACTTTGACCCGAATCAATTTGATATCTCGGAAAATGAATTTGTGATCGTGGAAACAGTGCGAGGTATTGAATATGGGAAAGTGGTTATTACAAAAAAACAAGTTGATGAAAACGATGTTGTACTACCATTGAAGAAAGTCATTCGTATTGCAAATGAAAATGACCGGACCATTGTTGAAGAGAACAAGCATGCTGCAAAAGAAGCATATCAAGTTTGTCAACAAAAGGTAGGAGAACACAACCTTGATATGAAACTTGTAGATGTAGAATATACTTTTGATCGTAATAAGATTATTTTTTATTTTACAGCGGATGGTCGTATTGATTTCCGTGAGCTTGTAAAAGACTTAGCTGCAATTTTTCGGACAAGAATTGAGCTAAGGCAAATTGGGGTTCGTGATGAAGCGAAAATGCTTGGTGGCATTGGTCCATGTGGTCGTATGCTTTGTTGTTCTACATTTTTAGGAGATTTTGAACCTGTATCCATTAAAATGGCAAAGGATCAAAATTTATCATTAAATCCTGCGAAAATTTCTGGGTTATGCGGCCGACTAATGTGCTGTTTAAAATATGAGAATGATGAGTATGAAGCAGCGAAAGAACAGCTTCCTGATTTAGATCAAAGAATACAAACACCACATGGTCTTGGACGTGTAATCGGATTAAATATTTTAGAAAGATTAATTCAAGTGGAACTAGTAGACAAGGAACGGATAGTGGAATATACGTTAGATGAATTAATTAATGAAGGGGTCGTTTCGAGTCAAACCACAGATTAATGAGGTGGGTGCTTGTGGAGAAAAAGGATATTTTTGCAGCAGTTTCCAGTATGGAAGAGCAAATTGGACATCTATATAAACAGTTGGGAGAATTAAAGCAGCATCTAGCAGAGTTACTTGAGGAAAACCAACATATTAAAATGGAAAATGAAAATTTGCGACATCGTTTTGAAGAAGTGCAGAATAAAGAAAAACAAAAAACTCAGAAACGAAAAGAAATGAAACCTAAAACAGATATTGGCGAAGGATATGATAATTTAGCACGCTTATATCAAGAAGGTTTCCATATTTGTAATTTACATTACGGAAGTGTACGTAAAGAAGGAGATTGTTTATTCTGTCTGTCATTTTTAAATAAAAAATGAAATTACCTTTCCAATATATTGGAAAGGTAATTTTTTATACATGAAAACAAAATTAAGGTAAAACGAGTCTTACTTTCACGTTAGTGAGGGATAAAATAGGGCAGGTTAAGTATAAGAAAGGAAACAGTATATGCATTTATATGAAGATGAGCGTTTAGATTATCTACTAGCAGAAGAAATGAAAATTATTCAAAGTCCATCCGTATTTAATTTTTCTTTAGATGCGGTCTTACTTGCAAACTTTGCTTGGGTTCCGATTCAAAAAGGGAATTTACTTGATTTATGTACAGGAAATGCTGTAATTCCACTTTTATTAAGTACGAAAACAAAAGGAGTAATTACAGGGGTAGAAATTCAAGAACGTCTGTATGATATGGGTGTAAGAAGTGTTCAGTACAATAGGTTAGAAGAGCGAATTCATTTGATTCACGGAGATTTAAAGGATATGCCAGAAGAGCTTGGACGTCATCAGTACGATGTTGTGACATGTAATCCACCATATTTCCAAACACCAAAGACATCTGAGAAAAATATAAATGAACATTTAGCGATTGCTCGTCATGAAATTATGTGTACGCTAGAAGATGTGGTACGTGTTAGTAGCCAGCTTGTAAAGCAGGGCGGGAAAGTCGCATTTGTACATCGTCCTGGGCGTTTGCTTGATATTGTAACGCTAATGAGAAAATATAAGATTGAGCCGAAACGTGTGCAGTTTGTATATCCAAAGGCTGGTAAAGAAGCAAATACGCTTTTAATTGAAGGAATTAAAGATGGAAATGCAGATTTGAAAATTTTACCGCCACTTTTTGTATATGAAGACAATAATGAGTATACAAAGGAGCTTCGTTCAATTTTATATGGAGAAGAATAAGGATTGCTTTTATGTTGTAGAATGTTCAGATAGAAGTTATTATGCAGGATATACAAATAATATAGAGAAGCGACTTCAAACTCACAACAGTGGAAAAGGGGCACGCTATACGCGTGCTCGACTTCCTGTTGTTTTGAAGTATGTGGAATACCATGAGGACAAACGAACAGCCATGCAAGCAGAATACCATTTTAAACAGTTAAAACGAAAAGAAAAAGAGGCATATATGCAAAAAGGAGAACGTTATGTGGCAGCAAAAAAGCTTTCAACAAAATGAAAAAGGGGTCTTATATTTAGTTCCGACTCCGATTGGCAATTTAGAAGATATGACGTTTCGTTCCATTCGGATATTGAAAGAAGCAGATATCATTGCTGCTGAGGATACGAGGCAAACGAAAAAACTTTGTAACTATTTTGAAATTGACACGCCGGTTATGAGTTATCATGAACACAATAAGGAAGTAAGTGGACGTAAGATTTTAGATAAGTTAGAGGACGGAAAAACAGTAGCACTTGTAAGTGATGCTGGTATGCCGTGTATTTCTGATCCTGGCTACGATATTGTTGTAGAAGCTGTAGCAGGGCAATATCATGTTATTCCACTTCCAGGAGCAAATGCTGCGCTTACAGCGTTAATTGCATCGGGACTAGAAACGAGGCATTTCTATTTTTATGGATTTTTACAAAGAAACAAAAAGGAACGAAAAGCTGAATTAGAAAAACTTCGCTATGTTCCAACTACGATGATGTTTTATGAAGCACCGCACCGATTAGATGATACATTAATTTCTATGAAAGAAGTACTTGGAGATAGAGAGATCGTATTATGCAGGGAACTAACGAAAAAGTTTGAGGAATTTATTCGTGGTTCAGTGGAAGAAGCAATTGAATGGACGAAGCAAAATGAAGTTCGCGGTGAATTTTGCATCTTAGTAGCGGGTTCAAAAGAGGAAGTTGCCCCGCCAGAACAGTGGTGGGAATCTATATCTGTGTACGAGCATATAGAACATTACATAAATGAACAAGAGATGTCTTCGAAAGAAGCGATTAAAACAGTGGCAAAGGATCGAAGTTTGTCGAAAAGAGATGTCTATCAAACCTATCATGTCGATAAAAAATAAGCTTCTCATAATTGAGAAGCTTATTTTACTGCCTGAATATATTGTTGAAGTTCGTTTAAGATTTGTTCTGCGCCTTCTTTGCTTAAGATAATTTTACCTTCAGCTAAAGAAAGGTTACCGTCAGATACTTCACCAGTTATTTGGCAAGTCATATTTGGTTTATATTTTTTTAGGATGATTTTTTCTTCATCAACGTAAATTTCAAGAGCATCCTTTTCTGCAATACCTAATGTACGGCGTAACTCAATCGGAATTACAACACGACCTAATTCATCAACTTTACGAACGATACCAGTAGATTTCATGTTCGTTATCCTCCTCATATTTTGTAAGTTTGCGAGTCTATTTTTTGATTCGTCATTTTTCGACAAAATACCCTATGAACATATGATACCAATCATTTACATTTCCGTCAATTATTAAATTCTATATTTTATAAAAGATTTATATATTTTTTATCTTCCTTATATATACTAGAAAATGGAAGACTTGCACAAGGATTTTACTGCATTTTTAAATTTTATCAATATTTCAGAAAATATACTGTATATTTTTTTTGAATATGAGTAATAGATGATAAAGATATCGAGCATTCATTCGTCTTTATGAGCCAGTTTTTGATATACTGTTTATAAATACATATGAGGTCATTTGGGAGGTTCTAAACAATGACAGAGGAAAATAAGAATTTTTATATTACAACTCCAATTTATTATCCAAGCGGAAAGCTTCATATTGGACATGCTTATACGACGGTAGCTGGAGATGCAATGGCACGCTATAAGCGTATGCAAGGATATAATGTTCATTATTTAACAGGTACTGATGAACATGGACAAAAGATTCAAAAGAAAGCAGAAGAACTACAAGTTACACCGCAAGCATACGTAGATAACATCGTAGCAGGAATTAAAGATTTATGGAAAAAAATGGATATTTCTTATGACGACTTTATTCGTACAACTGAAGATCGTCATAAAGACGTTGTTGAAAAGATTTTTAAACAACTCGTTGATCAAGGGGATATTTATCTTGATGAATATGAAGGATGGTACTCTGTACAAGATGAAACATTCTATACAGAACATCAGCTTGTTGATCCGATTGTAGAAGGTGAAAAGGTAGTAGGCGGAAAAAGCCCAGACAGCGGTCATGCTGTAGAGCTTGTTCGTGAAGAATCTTATTTCTTTAGAATGGGTAAATATGTAGATCGACTTCTGAAATTTTATGAAGAAAATCCGCAGTTCATCCAACCAGAATCTCGTAAAAATGAAATGATTAATAACTTTATTAAACCAGGCTTAGAAGATTTAGCAGTTTCTCGTACCTCTTTTGACTGGGGGATTCGTGTGCCAGGTAACCCGAAACATGTTATTTACGTGTGGGTAGATGCATTATCTAACTACATTACGGCACTAGGATATGGAACAGCAAATGAAGAAAAGTATAAAAAGTATTGGCCAGCAGATGTTCATTTAGTTGGAAAAGAAATTGTTCGCTTCCATACAATTTATTGGCCAATTATTTTAATGGCGCTAGACTTACCACTTCCGAAAAAAGTATTTGCACATGGATGGATTTTAATGAAAGACGGAAAAATGAGTAAATCAAAAGGTAATGTAGTGGATCCTGTTACGTTAATTGATCGTTATGGATTAGATGCACTACGTTACTATTTACTTCGTGAAGTTCCGTTTGGATCAGATGGTGTATTTACACCAGAAGGTTTTGTTGAACGTATTAATTTTGATCTTGCAAATGATTTAGGAAACTTGTTAAATCGTACAGTAGCAATGATTGATAAGTATTTTAATGGAGAAATCCCTGCCTTTAAAGCAAATGTAACAGAATTTGATGAAACGTTAGTATCGTTTGCACAAAATACATTGCAAAAAGTAGAAGATGCGATGGAGAACATGGAGTTTTCAGTAGCATTAAGCTCGATTTGGCAATTGGTTAGCCGTACAAATAAATATATTGATGAAACGCAACCTTGGGTATTGGCAAAAGATGAAGCAGATCGCGACAAGCTTGCTTCTGTAATGGCACATCTCGCAGAAGTACTTCGTCAAACAGGTATCATGCTTATGCCATTCTTAACAGCAACGCCAGGGAAAATCTTTGCACAACTGGGTATTACAGATGAAGCATATCAAAATTGGAACAGTCTTTCTACAATTGGTTGTATTCCAGCTGGTACGAAAGTAGTAAAAGGACAGCCAATCTTCCCACGTTTAGAAGTGGAAGTAGAGGTAGAATATATTAAAGAGAAAATGAAAAGTTCTGCTCCAAAAGTAGAAGAGAAAAAAGAAGAAGAACCAAAAGCCGAAGAAATTACAATTGATGATTTCTTTAAAGTAGAAATGCGCGTAGCAGAAGTAGTAGAAGTAGAGCCTGTGAAAAAAGCAGACAAGCTTCTGAAAATTCAACTTGATTTAGGTACAGAAAAACGACAAGTTATATCTGGAATTGCTAAATTTTATACGCCAGAAGAACTAAAAGGAAAAAAAGTGATTTGTGTTACGAATTTAAAACCAGTGAAATTACGTGGTGAATTATCACAAGGTATGATTTTAGCGGGTGAAGAAAATGGAGTATTGTCGTTAGCAACAATCTACCAAAATCTACCAAATGGTACAAAAATCAAGTAATGATGACAAAATAAGAGATGTTTCACGTGTAACATTCGTGAAGCATCTTTTTTCTTGCTAGAAATTTTTATAAATTTTCCTTTTTTGCATTAAAATTGTAATATCGTTGTCATTACGCTGTTAGGAAATTGTTTTTTCCTATGATAGAATTTATTTCAAATAAAAGGAGTTATTATAATGCTGTTTGATACACACTCACATTTAAATGCAGAGCAATTTGAAGAGGATTTACAGGAAGTTATTGTAAGAATGAAAGAAGCTGGTGTTACTTATACAGTTGTTGTTGGGTTTGATGAAGTGACAATTAGAAAGGCAATTGAACTTGCAGAAACATACGATTTTATTTATGCAGCCGTTGGTTGGCATCCTGTTGATGCAATTGATATGACAGATGATCATTTAGCGTGGTTAGAAGAGTTAGCCGCTCATCCAAAGGTTGTTGCTCTTGGAGAAATGGGTCTAGATTACCACTGGGATAAATCTCCGAAAGAAGTGCAGAAGGATGTATTTCGCAAGCAAATTCAGTTAGCGAAGAAAGTAAAGTTACCTATTATTATACATAACCGTGATGCAACGCAAGATATCGTGGATATTTTAGAAGAAGAAAATGCAGCTGAAGTGGGCGGCATTATGCATTGCTTTAGTGGTAGTGTAGAGGTGGCAAAACAATGTATTGATATGAATTTCCTAATTTCATTAGGTGGACCAGTGACTTTTAAAAATGCGAAAAAACCAAAAGAAGTTGCAGTGGAAATTCCGATGGAAAAATTATTAATAGAGACAGATTGTCCATACTTAACACCACATCCGTTTCGTGGTAAACGAAATGAACCAAGCTACGTCAAACTTGTAGCAGAAGAAATTGCAGACCTAAAAGGAATTTCATATGAAGAAGTTGCAAAAGTAACAACAGACAATGCAAAGAATTTATTTGGTATTTAATGAGTAAAGGAATGGGGGTATTCCCATTCCTTTACTTTCTTCCTTCTTCTATCATTGTCTTCCGGTGAAAAAGATTTGTTAATTGGGTTAAACGCGAGTAAAAGTTGTAAGTACAGGCATATTCATAGGGAAGAAAACAGGCGAAGATTAAAGTGTTACAATAAAGTGAGACTTCCGTAGTGGAAAAGGGTCCCCTGCTTATGGTTAGTATTCACCAATTGAGCTTTTGTGGGCAGTTATTCTGTATGTAAGCCTTTTAATTGTTTAAGTTTTTGAAGCGGAAATTTTACTGCCCGTTAGTGCGGGTAATAATGGTGAGCAGAGGGATTTTGTCTCCTCTGTTTTTTAAATTCTATGAATGGGAAAATAATAATGGAAAAGTAGTCATTTTTTTGTTTTACTAAGTAGAGACGAAATGAGTGTGGAGGCAGGCATGAAAATTAAAGAGATTATCGTTGTAGAAGGTAAAGACGACACAGTTGCGATTAAGCGTGCTGTGAATGCAGATACAATTGAAACGAACGGTTCAGCAATCGGTGATCATGTTATTGAACAAGTAAAATTAGCACAGCAAAAACGAGGCGTTATTATTTTGACGGATCCTGATTATCCCGGAGAGCGTATTCGGAAAATTATATCTGAAAAAGTTCCGGGATGTAAGCATGCTTTCTTACCGAAAGAAGAGGCGATTGCCAAGCGAAATAAAGGGGTAGGAATTGAACATGCATCTAACGAATCGATTCGTCGTGCTTTAGAAAACATTCATGAAGAAATGGAAACATATACGAGTGATATTAGCTGGAGTGATTTAGTAGACGCTGGTCTGGTGGGCGGAGAACAGGCAAAAAGTCGTAGAGAAAGAATCGGTAAATTATTAAAGATAGGTTATACGAATGCAAAGCAGTTACATAAACGTTTACAAATGTTTCAAGTTTCAAAAGAAGCATTTGCGGAAGCATATAAACAAGTATTACAGGAGGAAAAGAAATGAAGGATATCGCAACGCCGAATCGCACGAAAGATATAGTTGAAAAATATGGATTTTCATTCAAAAAGAGTTTAGGGCAAAACTTTTTAATTGATACAAATGTATTAAATCGTATTGTTGATTATGCGGAGGTTGGACCGAAGAGCGGAGCAATTGAAATTGGACCGGGTATTGGTGCATTAACAGAGCAGCTTGCAAAACGTGCTAAGAAAGTGGTAGCGTTTGAAATCGACCAGCGTCTTTTACCTATCCTAGATGAGACTTTGGCTCCCTACGGTAACGTAACAGTAATTAATAAGGATGTTCTAAAAGCGGATGTGCACGAAGTGTTCCAAGAGCAATTTGAAGAAGGACAAGATGTAATGGTAGTAGCAAACTTACCATACTACGTGACAACGCCCATTTTATTTAAATTACTGGAAGAACAGTTGCCAGTTCGTGGCTTTGTTGTCATGATGCAAAAAGAAGTAGGAGATCGTTTAGCAGCTAAACCAGGAACAAAAGATTACGGTTCTTTATCTATTGCAATTCAATATTACACTGAAGTGGAAACAGTGATGACAGTTCCGCGCACTGTATTTGTACCGCAACCGAATGTAGATTCAGCGGTTATTCGTCTTTTAAAACGTCCGAAACCGATTGTAGAAGTAGCGGATGAGAAATTTTTCTTTGAGGTAGTAAGAGCGAGTTTTGCACAGCGTCGTAAAACGTTAATGAATAATTTATCAAATAACTTAAATGATTTTCCAAAAGATAAAGAGTTGTTAGATCGTATTTTAACAGAGGTAGGCATTGATCCAAAGCGAAGAGGCGAAACATTATCCATTGAAGAATTTGCAGCATTAAGCAATGCGTTAATTTCTCATAAATAATAAAAGGACAGCTCCATTAGAGCTGTCCTTTTTGTCACCCTTTTTACTCTAAATTCATACGTTAAAAACAGAACATGGTTAGTGAGATGGCCCAATGAATTTGGAGGTAGAACAATGGTTGTACATGTTGGGGATTTAGTGGAACGACAGTCTTATAACCGAGACATTCTTTTTCGCATTAAAGAAATAAAAGGCGAAATCGCCATACTGTTTGGAGAAGAGGTACGACTTGTGGCAGATGCGCCACTTGAAGATTTAGTTGCAATTGATCATCGTGAGTATAAAAAAAGAGAAAAACGTGAAAAGGAAACGATGGAGAGAACGTATCGCTTATTTCAACAAGACTATGTATTGATGAAGCAACGTCATGAACATAACTCTACAGGTGGATATACGAGTGAAGTGAATTACTTTCAAATGCCAGGGAGGGTTTTGCATATAGATGGAGACCCGTTGTATTTACGGAAATGTTTAGATTTATATACAAAGATGGGTGTTCCAGTTCAAGGTGTTCATTGTAAAGAAACAGAAATGCATGAAAAGGTAGTGGATTTAATAGATCATTTTCGCCCTGATATTTTGGTAATTACAGGTCATGATGCGTATACAAAATCTAAAGGGGGTATGGGTGATTTAGCAGCTTACCGTCATTCTAGGCATTTTGTACAGGCTGTTCGGGAAGTAAGAAAAAAATATCCATCTTTAGATCAACTTGTTATTTTTGCTGGAGCATGTCAGTCTCATTTTGAAGCATTGATTCGAGCGGGGGCTAATTTTGCAAGCTCACCATCACGTATTAATATTCATGCATTAGATCCAGTGTATGTAGTAGGGAAGGTTAGCTTTACTTCTTTTATGGAACGCGTGAATGTATGGGATGTTGTGCGCAATACAATTACTGGAGAAAAAGGCCTTGGTGGGATTGAAACCCGAGGGATTTTACGAACGGGATTACCTTTTCAACATTACGAAGAGTAAGCAAGGTATATATGTACCTTGCTTTTTATCATGCAGGAAAGTTTCATATAACATGGTAAATGATGTACACTAAACAAGGATTTGTAAGAGGTTGGATAAAAAAACATAAGAAGGTACAGACTATACAATGATACTTTTATGAAATAGCATTTCTTCTACCTAGTCGAACGCATTAGGTTCTTGCGAAGATATTGCCTGTTACTGACAGTCAATGATTGGGATAGATATATCATGTATTCATGCATTCAATCTGAATTACAGCGAGGTGTAGCAAGGTATATGTCAAAACGTTTAGATGAAATTAAAAGCGAATTAGATCATCATCTTGGGCAGCGACTTATGTTAAAGGCGAATAGTGGAAGAAGAAAGACAGTGGAGCAGTCTGGTGTGCTAGCAGAAACATATCGTTCTGTTTTTGTTGTACAGCTTGATCAACAAGAAGATACACTGCAACGTGTTTCTTATAGCTATGCGGATGTTTTAACAGAAACGGTGGAATTGACATTTTATGATGACCCACATAACGAGGTTATTTTAGGATAATTATCTGTTTTGTTACATATATTCCCATAAATAAAGAGAAGCATTCTCTCTCATACTAATTATACCGTAGCAACATAAGGAGGGACTTGCATTGAGTAGACGAAAAGGAGTCATGTCAAATCAATTTAAAGAAGAGCTTGCAAAGGAGCTTGGATTTTATGATGTTGTTCAGAAAGAAGGATGGGGCGGAATTCGTGCGAAAGATGCTGGTAATATGGTGAAACGTGCCATTGAAATTGCAGAGCAGCAATTGATGAAACAGAACCAGTAGTTGTAAGATACTTCTATGCTACGGTAGCCGAGGAGAAATTCCTCGGCTTTTTGCACGCCAAAAAGTTTCTTCATTGTGTATAAGTAGTTTCATTCTGAATGCTTTTCGTTATAATTAGGAAAGTGTCATCGTCTTGCTATAAATTTATGGTAAAATAAACGATAAAAGATTGAGTACATAGAGTGGGTGAATAGATTGAAGCTACTAGTGAAAGCACCAGCAAAGATTAATCTGTCGTTAGATGTACTGGGGAAAAGACCGGACGGTTATCATGAAGTGAAAATGATTATGACAACAATCGATTTAGCAGATCGTTTAGAGCTAACGGAGTTATCAGAAGACCGTATCGAAATCGTATCCCATAATCGGTATGTCCCAGACGACCAACGAAATTTGGCTTATCAAGCAGCAAAGTTATTAAAAGAGAGATTTAAAGTAAAGAAAGGCGTATCTATTGCAATTGAAAAAACAATTCCAGTAGCGGCGGGATTAGCAGGTGGAAGTAGCGATGCTGCAGCTACATTACGCGGTCTTAATAAGTTATGGAATCTAGGACTTACAATAGATGAATTGGCTGACCTTGGAGCGAAAATCGGATCAGATGTATCCTTTTGTGTGTATGGAGGGACAGCAATTGCTACAGGAAGAGGAGAAAAGATACAACATATAAAGACACCTCCTTCTTGTTGGGTCATTTTGGCCAAGCCCCATATTGGGGTATCGACCGCTGACGTATATGGAAACTTGCAATTAAATCGCGTAATGCATCCCGATGTAGATCAAATGGTTGAAGTCATAGAGCAAGGTGATTACAAAGGAATCTGTCACGCTGTTGGAAATGTGCTAGAAGATGTGACGTTTGCGATGCATCCTGAAGTTGCTCATATTAAGGCACAGATGAAGCGCTTTGGTGCGGATGCAGTTTTAATGAGTGGTAGTGGACCAACTGTGTTTGGATTAGTCCATCATGATTCACGTATGAACCGTATTTATAATGGGTTAAAAGGATTTTGCGAGCAAGTATATGCCGTACGTCTACTAGGAAAACGAGAAACCCTTGAATAAAGACGTATAATACGTTATGATTTGTTTAGAATATTCGTGATTTGAGGTGAGAGTGTGAAAATTAGACGTAGTACAAGATTGGTCGATATGACTTATTATTTGTTACAAAACCCTCGTCAGTTAGTTTCTCTCACTTTTTTTGCTGAACGGTATCAGTCTGCTAAATCCTCTATTAGTGAAGATTTAGTCATTATTAAGCAAACGTTTGAGCAACAAGGGGTCGGCACATTGCAAACGGTACCAGGTGCAGCAGGAGGAGTGAAATATATTCCTTATATAAGTGAAGTGGAAGCAAATCAAATTATTGATGAGCTTTGTGGATTATTTGAAAATCCAGATCGTATTCTTCCAGGTGAATACTTATATATGACGGATCTTTTAAGCAATCCGCGTTATATTAATGGAGCAGGGCGTCTCTTTGCTTCTGTATTTGCAAGACAGCCAATTGATGCTGTTATGACGGTGGCAACAAAAGGGATTCCACTTGCATATGCAGTAGCAAACTATTTAAACGTTCCTGTTGTGATTGCAAGAAAAGATAATAAGGTAACAGAAGGACCGACAGTTAGTATTAATTATGTATCTGGCTCATCTAAGCGTATTCAAACGATGACATTAGCAAAGCGTAGTCTTCCAGAAGGTTCCAATGTATTAATCATTGATGACTTTATGAAGGCTGGCGGAACGATTCAAGGCATGATCAGTATGCTGGAAGAATTTAAGGCTAATGTTGTTGGAATTGGTGTATTAGTAGAGTCAAGTGACATTGAAGAACGAATTATTGATAACTTTGTTTCGTTAATTCGTTTATCTGAAGTAGATATAAAAGAGAAAACCATTCAAATGGAAAAAGGAAACTATTCACTTGTACCATTTGCTGAAGAGCTTGTAGAAGCTGAATAAAAAGATAAAGCAGGAGCTTTATCTTTTTTTGTAAAGTAAAAGTGCTAACGGATGGTAAGTCTTTTATTTACTACTAAAGACTTACCGCCCGTTAGCACGGGGCTCCCACTCATGGTGAGCGGAACAAAATTGAGCTTGTATTGGCATTCTTTTTTTGGAGTGTAAAGTTACTGCCTATTCAAGCAAAATAAAATTATAAAAGGACAAAAGGGTGAGAAATATGAAAGTAGTTCAAACAAATCAAGCGCCACAAGCAATTGGTCCATATTCACAAGGGATTATCGTAAATAATATGTTTTATAGCTCAGGACAAATTCCATTATTAGCAAATGGGGAGCTTGTAACAGGAGATGTAAAGGTACAGACAGAACAAGTATTTCAAAATTTACAGGCTGTATTAGAAGAAGCTGGGGCATCATTTGAGACAGTTATAAAAACAACTGTATTTTTAAAAGATATGGATGACTTTAATAATGTAAATGAGGTGTATGAAGCATATTTTTCTACACATAAACCAGCTCGATCTTGTGTACAAGTTGCAAAATTACCGAAAGATGTTGCCGTCGAAATTGAAGTCATCGCCCTCGTAAAATAATGTTTTGTAAGCGATAACGTCCATTAATTCTTATATTCCATTAAAATAAAAATTTTTATTTTAAAAATTTTAGAAAAATTAGAGGGAAAATAGAAAATTTGTGGAATTTATACAAACATATCGCTTATTTAGAAAAGGGTGGTGAACACAAGATGGAAGTGACTGACGTAAGATTACGCCGCGTAAACACAGAAGGCCGCATGAGAGCGATTGCCTCCATTACACTAGACCATGAGTTTGTTGTTCATGATATTCGTGTAATTGATGGCAATAATGGGTTATTTGTAGCAATGCCAAGCAAACGTACTCCAGATGGGGAGTTCCGTGACATTGCTCATCCAATTAATTCTAACACACGCTCTAAAATTCAAGATGCGGTTTTAACCGAGTATCACCGTTTAGGCGAGTTAGAAGAAGTTGAGTTTGAAGAAGCCGGTGCTTCGTAAAATTCGAATAAAAAGAGTTCTAGGAAAAAGGGCTCTATAATTTTGTCGCAAACTCCTGTAACCACTTACAGGAGTTTGTTTTTTTTGCTTCAATTGCCCCTCATTATAAAATAACTTCTAAATTCTGCAAAATTGTTCAAAATAGTATAGCTTATTTTGTAAAAAAGATACTAAAGAGTAAAACATCTCATAAGAAGTATGGTAAAATTTAATAGTTATGCCTTGTTTCTTGAAATATATAATGATTTAGGATAATATCTTTAATGGATAAATAGGTTGCGATGGAGGGTCTATATGTCAAACAGATTTGCAGTGATTTTAGCTGCAGGCAAAGGCACACGTATGAAGTCCAAGCTATACAAAGTGCTTCATCCTGTATGTGGAAAACCAATGGTACAGCATGTAGTTGATCAAGTATCTCAGTTAGGATTGCAGAAACTTGTAACAGTTGTTGGGCACGGTGCTGAAAAAGTACAAGAACAACTAGGGAATGTAAGTGAGTTTGCATTGCAATCAGAACAACTTGGTACAGCACACGCAGTTGAGCAAGCATCTAATGTGCTTGTAAACGAAGAGGGAACAACTTTAGTTATTTGTGGTGATACGCCGCTTATAACAGCAGAAACAATGGAAGCATTGTTAAAGCATCATGAAGAAGCCGGGGCGAAAGCAACGGTGCTAACAGCATACGTAGAAGAGCCTGCTGGATATGGCCGCATTGTTCGTAATGAGAATGGTCATGTTGAAAAAATTGTTGAGCATAAAGATGCAAATGAAGTAGAGCGAGCTATTAAAGAAATTAATACGGGTACGTATTGTTTCGATAATCAGGCACTATTTGCTTCGCTTTCTAAAGTTTCAAACGAAAATGTTCAAGGTGAATATTACCTTCCAGATGTCATTGAAATTTTGAAAAATGAAGGTCATATTGTATCGGCTTATCAAACAGAGCATTTTGATGAAACATTAGGTGTTAATGACAGAGTCGCTCTATCGCAAGCGGAAAACATTATGAAAAAGCGTATCAACCAAAAGAATATGGTAAATGGTGTTACAATCATCGATCCAAATAACACATACATTTCTGCAGATGCAATCATCGGCAGTGATACAGTTATTCATCCAGGAACAGTTATCGAAGGAAATACTGTAATTGGTTCTGATTGTGAAATTGGACCACATACAGTAGTGCGTGATAGTGAAATCGGAGATCATACGACAATTCGCCAATCTACTATACACGATAGTAAGCTTGGTAAAGATGTTTCAGTTGGTCCGTTTGCACACATTCGTCCAGATTCTGTAATCGGTGACGAGGTACGTGTCGGAAACTTTGTGGAAATTAAAAAGACTGTTTTTGGAAATAGAAGTAAAGCTTCTCACTTAAGTTATATCGGGGATGCGCAAATTGGAGAAGACGTGAATCTTGGTTGTGGTTCAATTACGGTGAACTACGATGGTAAGAACAAATTTAAAACAGTTATTGGTGATGGCGTATTTATTGGTTGTAATTCAAACCTTGTCGCTCCTGTAACAGTTGAAGATGGTGCTTATGTTGCGGCGGGCTCTACAATTACAGAAAATGTCCCATCAAAAGCATTATCGATTGCACGTGCACGTCAAACAAACAAAGAAGACTATGTTGATCAATTGCTGAACAAGAAAAAATCATAATGTGGAGGGTTAATCTAGATGTCGACTCAATATCTAAATTCTAACTTGAAAGTATTCTCTTTAAACTCTAATAAGGAACTTGCAGAGCAAATTGCAAATCACATTGGAGTAAGACTAGGGAAATGTTCTGTTGACCGTTTTAGTGATGGAGAAGTTCAAATTAACATTGAAGAAAGTATTCGTGGTTGCGATGTATTCATTATTCAATCTACAAGCTTTCCGGTAAACGAACACATCATGGAATTACTTATTATGATTGATGCGTTAAAACGTGCATCTGCAAAAACAATTAACATTGTTATTCCTTATTATGGTTATGCACGTCAAGATCGTAAAGCGCGCTCTCGTGAGCCAATTACATCGAAACTTGTAGCAAACTTGCTTGAAACAGCAGGTGCAACTCGTGTAATCACTCTAGATTTACATGCTCCACAAATTCAAGGGTTCTTTGATATTCCAATAGACCACTTAATGGGTGTACCGATTCTTTCTGATTATTTCGAGACGAAAGGTCTTAAGGATATCGTAATTGTATCTCCTGACCATGGTGGTGTAACGCGTGCAAGAAAAATGGCAGATCGCTTAAAAGCGCCGATTGCTATTATTGATAAACGCCGTCCACGTCCGAACGTATCGGAAGTTATGAATATCATCGGTAACATTGAAGGAAAAACAGCAATTTTAATTGATGACATCATTGATACAGCTGGTACAATTACATTAGCAGCAAACGCTCTTGTTGAGAACGGTGCTTCTGAAGTATATGCTTGCTGTACACACCCAGTTTTATCTGGTCCAGCAATTGAACGCATTCAAAATTCAAATATTAAAGAGTTAGTTGTAACAAACTCTATCGTATTACCAGAAGAGAAGAAAATTGATAAAGTGCATGAACTTTCTGTTGCTCCATTAATCGGAGAAGCAATCATTCGTGTTTACGAAGAAGAATCTGTGAGCGTATTATTTAATTAATTGGATAGAATGAGACGTAACCAACTTTGGTTACGTCTTTTCGTATCGTAAAAAGAAAGTAGTGGTACAAGAATGAAATTAATAGTAGGACTTGGGAACCCAGGTAGAGAATATGAATTAACAAGGCATAATATTGGATTTATGGCAATTGACGAGCTTGCAAAGCGATGGAGTATCTCTTTAAATGAACAAAAGTTCAAAGGTTTATTTGGTGCAGGATTTGTTAATGGGGAGAAAGTGATTTTATTAAAACCACTTACGTATATGAATTTATCTGGGGAAAGTATTCGTCCTCTTATGGATTACTATAAAATTGATGTGGAAGATTTTGTTGTGATGTACGATGATCTAGATATTCCGGTAGGAAAATTACGTCTTCGTATGAAAGGTAGTGCGGGTGGCCATAATGGTGTGAAATCGACAATTGCACATTTAGGAACTCAAGAATTCCAGCGCATTCGTATGGGGATTGATCGCCCGAAAAACGGCATGAAAGTAGTGGATTATGTACTAGGTCGTTTTACGGCAGAAGAGCTGCCTGAAGTGGAACAATCGATTGGAAAAGCTGCTGATGCATGTGAAGAATGGTTAAAGAAACCATTTCTCCAAATTATGAATACTTTTAACAATTAATGTTTTGAACAGGAATATTTTTTTATGTTTATATCCATACTAGTAGTAATTGTACGACTAGGAGGATTCTATGGACGGACATTATTACTGCAGACACTGTGGATGTAACGTAGGTTCCATTGCTGCGGAAAAAGTATACAGTCAAGTTTTATTTCAACTAACAGAGCAAGAGCGGTTAGAAATGATTCATTTTCACGAAAATGGAAATATATATATAAAAACAATTTGTGAATCGTGCCAAGAAACGCTCTCATCTTATCCTGAATATTATGAGTATGAACTATTTCTGCAATAAAATGTTATTGCTTTGGCATGCCCAAAGCATTTTTCTGTTTTCCTTTTCCAAAATATTTGCATAAAAATATATTAACTTGCTCTTTATGTTGAGAGGAGTTTTGAAAATGATAGGTTTACTAGAGCAATTTTATAAAAATAAAGAAATACAATCCATTATGGATGGGCTAGAAGAAGGTTTGAGAGAGCAGCTGGTATCTGGTATGGCAACTTCTTCGCGCTCTTTATTAATGGCTGCTTTATATAAAAAGACAAAGCGGTCGCAGCTTGTTGTGACACACAATTTATATCAAGCGCAAAAAGTATATGAGGATTTAGTATCACTGCTTGGAGAGCAAGACGTATGGCTATATCCAGTTAATGAATTAATTGCATCAGAAATTGGGGTCGCAAGTCCAGAATTAAAGGCGCAGCGTATTGAAGTATTAAATCGTTTAGCGATGGGTGAGAGTGGGATTATTGTTGTTCCTGTTGCTGGATTACGCCGATTTTTACCTATAAAAGAACTATGGAAGCAAAAACAAATTGAAATCCGTCTAGGGCAAGAGATTGATTTAGAGGCGTTGCTTCATACGTTACATCATATTGGTTATGAGCGTAAATCGATGGTAGAGGCTCCAGGAGAGTTTAGCCTCCGTGGTGGCATATTAGATATTTATCCGTTAACCGAGGAGTTGCCGCTTCGCATAGAATTTTTTGATACGGAAGTAGATTCTATTCGTTCGTTCGATGTAGAAGAACAACGCTCTCAAGATAAGAAGGAAAGCATACGGTTCGGTCCTGCAACGGAGTTTCTGTTTTCAAAAGGTGAGTTAGAACTTGGAGTGGAGCGTCTTGAAGAAGGGTTAATGAAGACGATGCAGAAGCTTTCAGATGACAAAATAAAAACAGCGGTACTTGAAACGGTTAGTCATGAAATAGAGGTACTGAAAAACGGACAGATCATCGAGCAGATGTTTAAATATTTATCTATTTTCTACAAGGAACCTGCTAGTCTAATAGATTATTTACCCGAAAATGGTGTCGTAATTTTAGATGAAGTTTCACGTATTCAAGAAACGGCATCTCATCTTGAGACGGAAGAGGCAGAATGGTATACGTCACTTCTTGGTGAAGGTACAATTATTCAGGATTTGGTGTTCTCTCATCAATTCGAAGAGTTTATGCATCATAAGAAAAGAAGCTTTGTGTATTTAACATTATTTTTACGCCATATTGCGCACACACATCCGCAGAATCTTGTGAATGTAACATGTAAAACAATGCAAGATTTTCATGGGCAAATGCAGCTATTAAAAACTGAAATTGCTAGATGGACCGAGGGGAATTTTACAACGGTTGTACTAGGAACAGATGAAGAACGCGCAAAAAAGTTGCAATATATTTTAAGTGATTATGATATTGAAGCAGATATTATAAAATCTACAGATGTATTACTTCCTGGTCGTCTTCAAATTGCTGTAGGTGATTTACATGCAGGATTTGAAATGCCGATGCAAAAATTTGTTGTCATCACAGAGAAGGAACTTTTTCATAAAAAGGTAAAAAAATCACAGCGTAAACAAAAGCTATCGAATGCAGAGCGTATTAAAAGCTATTCAGAGCTAAAAGTTGGCGACTACGTCGTTCATGTGAATCATGGTATTGGTAAGTTTTTAGGGATTGAAACGTTAGAGATTAACGGTGTTCATAAAGATTACTTGAATATTAAATATCAAGGTAATGATAAATTATATGTACCGATTGAACAAATAGATCAAGTACAGAAATATGTAGGGTCAGAAGGGAAAGACCCGAAAGTTTATAAATTAGGCGGGAATGATTGGAAGAAAGTAAAGACAAAAGTAGAAAAATCTGTACAAGATATCGCGGATGATTTAATTAAATTATATGCAGAGCGCGAGGCGTCTAAAGGGTATGCATATACACCGGATACTTCTGAACAGCAAGAATTCGAATCATCATTCCCATATCAAGAGACAGAAGATCAATTGCGTTCTATTGAAGAAATTAAGAAAGATATGGAACGCGGACGTCCGATGGACCGACTTCTTTGTGGTGATGTTGGATACGGTAAAACAGAAGTGGCGATTCGTGCGGCGTTTAAAGCAATTATGGACGAAAAGCAAGTGGCGATTCTAGTACCGACAACGATTCTTGCTCAGCAGCACTATGAAACGATTCGAGAGCGTTTTCAAGATTATCCAATTAATATTGGCTTGTTAAGCCGCTTCCGCACAAGAAAGCAACAAAATGAGACAATCAAAGGCTTAAAAGATGGGACAGTTGATATCGTTATTGGAACACATCGTATTTTATCCAAAGATGTAACTTATAAAGATTTAGGATTACTCATTATTGATGAAGAACAACGTTTTGGTGTTACACATAAAGAAAAGATTAAACAATTGAAATCGAATGTTGATGTCTTGACGTTAACAGCAACACCAATTCCGCGTACGCTTCATATGTCTATGCTTGGTGTACGTGATTTATCTGTTATTGAAACACCTCCAGAAAATCGTTTCCCGGTACAAACGTATGTGGTTGAGTATAATCCAGGATTGATTCGAGAAGCGATAGAAAGGGAACTTGCAAGGGGTGGCCAAATCTACTTCTTATATAATCGTGTGGAGGATATTGAAAGAAAAGCAGATGAAATTTCTATGCTAGTCCCTGATGCGCGTGTGACGTATGCGCATGGAAAAATGAATGAGGGCGAGTTAGAGTCTGTGATGCTATCATTTTTAGATGGGCAGCATGATGTGCTTGTAAGTACAACTATTATTGAAACGGGTGTTGATATTCCAAATGTAAATACATTGATTGTATTCGATGCAGACCGTATGGGATTATCGCAGTTGTATCAACTTCGTGGGCGTGTTGGGCGTTCAAATCGTGTGGCTTATGCATACTTTGCATATAAGCGTGATAAAGTGTTGTCAGAGGTCGCTGAGAGACGCTTACAAGCGATTAAAGAATTTACGGAACTCGGATCTGGCTTTAAGATTGCGATGCGTGATTTATCGATTCGTGGTGCTGGTAACTTATTAGGTGCAGAGCAGCATGGATTTATTGATTCTGTTGGATTTGATTTATATTCTCAAATGTTAAAAGATGCAATTGAACAGCGCAGAGGAACACAAGGAGCTGAAAGTACAATTGACGTCGAAATTGACTTAGAGGTCGATGCATATTTACCGGATGCTTATATTTCTGATAGTAAGCAAAAAATTATGATGTACAAACAATTTAGAGGCATTTCCGCTATTGAAGATATTGAGGAATTACAAGAGGAAATGATTGATCGCTTTGGAGATTATCCGCAGGAAGTTGGATATTTATTACAAATTGCAAGTATTAAAGTATTAGCAATGAAAGAGCAAATTGAGCTTATTAAACAGACGAAACTTGAAGTCACGTTCTTATTTTCCGAGCAAGCAAGCCAAAATATTGATGGCGGAAAGCTATTTATGCTTGGAAATAGCTTTGGTCGCATGATTGGGCTCGGCATGGAAGGCTCTCGTCTGAAAGTTGTGATGAAAATTAATGGATTAGAAACGTCAAAATGGCTAACAATTGCTGAAAATTTATTAAAAGGCCTGTCTGATGTGAAAAAAGAAGTGATAAATGCTTAAATCAGGATAAAAAATGTAATTCGGCGTGCATAGAAGAACTAATGTGTAAAATACTATGTTTAACAGTTGGTGATTTTTACATGAACAGGTAAATTCACCACTTTCATCATCAGTAGAAAGTGAGGCAGCATTAGAATGAAAGCAACTGGAATCGTACGTCGAATTGATGATTTAGGTAGGGTTGTTATCCCGAAAGAAATCCGCAGGACTCTGCGCATTCGGGAAGGAGACCCATTAGAAATTTTTGTTGATCGCGATGGAGAAGTAATTTTGAAAAAATATTCTCCAATTAGCGAGTTGGGTAATTTTGCAAAAGAATATGCAGAGGCCTTATATGATAGCTTAGGACATAATATACTGATTTGTGATAGGGATTCTATTATCGCTGTATCAGGAGTATCAAAGAAAGAGTATTTAAATAAAAGTGTTGGCGATTTAGTTGAAAAGGCAATGGAAGACCGAAAATCTGTTGTTATGACAGATGAAAGCGAAATTTCTATTGTTGATGGGGTAACAGAAAAGGTTACCTCTTATACAATCGGCCCAATTGTTGCAAATGGAGACCCGATTGGAGCTGTTGTCATTTTTTCGAAAGAAGCAATTATAAGTGAAGTAGAGCATAAAGCGGTAAATACCGCCGCAAGCTTTTTAGCGAAACAGATGGAGCAGTAAAGCGAAACTTCCGCCAGTGGGAATTTTTCCTGCTGATGGTTAGCTGAGCCAATCGGGGTCATAGAGGCAGTTATCCCCTGTGGAATACTGAAATATACCGCCTGTAAGACCGGGTTAAAGCGAAACTTCCGTCAGTGGTAATTTTTTCCGCTGATGGTTTTGCTTTATCCCGCATTAACGGGCAGTAATACCCCCACCTCAAGATTCAGAGAGAAACAAAGAAGATAGGTGGGGATAAACGACCCGTAAAAGCCCGATTGGTTCAACTAATTCTCAGTGGGGGATGAAGAAACCCCCCACTGAGAAAAGTTTCACTTTATAAAACGTATCAAATATTGTTCGGAAAGTGGAACCATATTTGATTGTAAGGTAGCGCCCTGCTACCTTTTTTATATTGTATAAATCTAAATGGAAGTCTGCTTTTTTCTTTATGATATAATACGAGGGATGAGAATAGGAAAAAGGAGTTTTCTCGTATGGAAGCGAAGAAGTATCAAGCTTTTTGGCGCGGAGCTATCATATTAACAATTGCGAGTTTTGTCACGAAAGTATTAAGCGCCTTTTACCGTATTCCATATCAAAATATAGCGGGAGATGTCGGGTTTTATATTTATCAACAAATTTACCCGTTTTATGGATTTTGTTTAGTTCTAGCTACTTATGGTTTTCCGATTATTATTTCTAAGATGGTTGCGGAGCGTTTGGAGAAAGGAAAACAAAAAGAGGCAGAAGAGATTATTTTTGTTTCCTTTTGGTTTCTATTAGGTATCGGTTGTATTGGCTTTTTTACATTGTTCTTTGGTGCCCATACGATCGCCTCAGTCATAGGTGATGCGAATTTAGATAAGTTATTGCGGGTTATCTCGTTTTCCTTCTTGTTGATGCCTTTTTTATCTGTTGCACGAGGGTATTTTCAAGGTTTTAACAATATGATGCCGACAGCTGTATCACAAGTGATCGAGCAAACAATCCGTGTGTCAATTATTGTATTTTTATCGATGCTTCTTATGGCACATGGATTTGATTTATATACGGTTGGAGCAGGTGCAATGTTAGGATCCATCGCGGGAGGAGTCGTTGGTGTAGGCGTACTTTTATTTTACATGCGTCATCATGTCCGTTCGATTTTCCTAAAAGGATGGAAAAACATACGAAACAAGAAAAAGATAATTCGAATTCTTTTTTGGCAAGGAATGGCTATCTGTGTCAGTAACCTAGTGTTAATTTTTATACAAATGGCAGATTCGGTTTCATTTTATACCTTGCTTGTTCATGCAGGAGAACCAATGGAAATTGCGAAGGTATTAAAAGGTGTGTATGACAGAAGTATTCCTCTTATGCAGCTTGGAACTGTTGTGACAACTTCATTTTCACTCTCTCTTATTCCTCTAATTACAGCAGCGAAAGAGAGAGGGGATTACCTTTTTATTCGTGAAAAGGTAAAGCTAGCGATGAAAATTACATTTGTGATTGGATTAGGTGCAGCATTAGGGTTAGCGTGCATTATTAGGCCGACAAACATTATGCTGTTTGAAAATAGTGAAGGCTCTGGTGTATTGGCTATTTTAGCGATTTCGATTTTATTTAGTTCGTTATCAATTACGACAGCTTCCATCTTGCAGGGGTTAGGTCAAACGGCAAAACCAGCCCTCTTTGTTGTATTTGGAAGTTGTTTGAAATTATTGTTAAACCATCTGTTAATGCCGCACTTTGGTGTAACTGGATCGGCGATTGCAACTGTCATTGCCCTCATGAGCATTGCTTTGTTAAATAGCGCATTGCTTATTCGCATTGTTGAAGAGCCTCTCGTCCATAAACAAAATATCATTGGTGTAACAATCGGTGGGTTAGGTATGGTTGTTATATTAATGTTATTTATGCATATGTATGAAGGGTTTGGACCAGTCAGTGATGAAGGTCATAGAGGGTTAGCTGTGATTGAAGCTATGACAGGTGTAGCAGTTGGTGGATTGGTATATGTATTTTTGATTATGAAATTACGTGTTTTTACAACGGAAGAATTAGGAACGGTTATGAAGCAAGATAAAGTACAAGCTTCATTAAAGAAGAGTGGATAGAGGTGACTGATTGTGAGTGGAGTAATTACCATTTTAGGATTAGGAGCTGGTGAATTAGATCAGCTGACAATGGGTGTGTACCGGAAAATAAGAGAAGCAGATCATATGTATGTGCGAACGAAAGAACACCCTGTTATCGAAGAATTAGAAAAAGAGGGTATAAAGTATACCGCTTTTGATGATATATATGAAGCGCATGATACGTTTGAGGTTGTATATGAAACAATTGCAAATACGTTGATGAGCAAAGCGCAAGGGGCGGATATTATATATGCCGTGCCAGGTCATCCACTTGTTGCAGAACGAACAGTTCAATTGCTTTTACAAAAAGGAAAAACTGAGCAAATTGAGGTTCGTATCGAAGGTGGACAAAGCTTTTTAGACCCAATGTTTGCTAGTTTGAAAATTGATCCAATTGAAGGGTTTCAGCTAATTGACGCTACGTCATTTGAACGAGGACAATTAGAATTACGTCAACATTTAATCTTCTGCCAAGTATATGATGCGTTTATTGCATCTGAAGTGAAACTAACATTAATGGAAATGTTACCCGATGAATACGAAGTATATATTGTAACGGCTGCAGGAACATCGTTTGAACAAGTGAAAAAAGTACCGCTTTATTTGTTGGATCATGAAACAGAGCTGAATAACTTAACGAGCGTGTACGTGCCACCTGTTGCAGAGCGTGATGCGTTATATCAACAGTTTGATGTACTGCGAGAAATTATTGCTGAGCTTCGTGGGCCTAGTGGTTGTCCATGGGATAAAAAACAAACACATCAGTCATTAAAGAAGTATTTAATTGAAGAAGCGTATGAAGTATTAGAAGCAATTGATGAAGAGGATGATGATCACCTTGTTGAAGAACTTGGTGATGTACTGCTGCAAGTCATGCTTCATGCTCAAATTGGTGAGGATGAAGGGTGGTTCTCTATTGATGATATCATTCGTACGTTATCTGAAAAAATGGTGCGTCGCCATCCACATGTGTTTGGAAACATAGACGTTGATAATGCAGAAGAAGTTGTTTCAAACTGGGAAGAAATTAAAAAACAAGAAAAAGGGCATGTAAGAGAGTCGGTTTTAGCGGGAATTCCAAAAAGTTTACCGCAGCTGATGCGCGCATATGAAATTCAGAAAAAAGCAGGGAAAGTTGGCTTTGATTGGGATGATGTGCAGCCGATGATGGACAAAGCTTGGGAAGAGTGGCAGGAATTCCAACAAGAAGTTGTAAAGATGGATGAAGAAAAAATGTTAGGTGAATTTGGAGATTTATTATTCGCCTTTGTTAATATTGCCCGTCATTATAAATTGGATCCAGAAGAAGCCCTTCATACAACAAATGAGAAATTCATGCGTCGTTTTTTATACATGGAGGCAAAAGTGGCTGACATGAACAAGGAGATGCAGGAGTTAACGTTAGAGCAATTGGACATCCTGTGGGAAGAAGCGAAGCGGACCGAGAAGGAATAAGGGGGAAATGAGATGCGTTTAGATAAATTTTTAAAAGTATCACGTTTAATTAAAAGAAGAACATTGGCAAAAGAAGTTGCTGATCAAGGGAGAATTGCAATTAATGGAGTAGCGGCGAAGGCAAGCTCTGTTGTAAAGGTAGATGATGAATTGACGATTCGTTTTGGACAAAAAGTAGTAACTGTAAAGATCAATGAATTAAAAGAAACAACTAAAAAAGAAGATGCAGCTAATATGTACACTGTTGTTCGCGAAGAGAAAGTGAAAGCAGAAGAAGGCTTGTTCTAAACACTTCTTTCCTCTCATACATTGATACTAGACAGTATAAAGCTATGGGGGGATGGACGTGAATAAAGGTTACTCAGTTTCGTCTTCTAATCAACAAAACGTTTCCGTAGAGCATGATATCACTATGAGAGGAAGACGTGTAATTGATATTACTGGGGTGAAGCAAGTAGAGAGTTTTGATAGTGAAGAATTTTTATTAGAAACCGTAATGGGATTTTTAACAATTCGCGGTCAAAACTTACAAATGAAAAACCTGGATGTTGAAAAAGGCATTGTGTCCATTAAAGGTAAAATTCATGAGTTAATGTATATTGATGACCAACAAGGGGAGAAAGCTAAAGGGTTCTTTAGCAAGTTGTTTAAATGAGTTTGACAGTTCAACTGTATACAATGCTTTCTATGATCGGCATGGGTGCTTGGATCGGAGCTGCGTTAGATACATACCAACGCTTTTTAAAACGGACAGAGCGTAAGCGTTGGCTTGTATTTATACATGATATACTATTTTGGATTGTCCAAGCACTATTTGTTTTTTATGTATTGTTGCTCGTGAATGAAGCAGAATTACGAATATATGTTTTTGTAGCATTACTTTGTGGTTTTGCTGCATATCAAAGCTTATTGAAATCATTGTACATGCGAATATTGAACCTTATCATTCATGTTTTTTTACGGATGATACAATTTTTTATTCAAATTGTACAGCTACTCATGATAAAACCTGTTATTATTATGACACAGCTCATTATTGCATTTATATTATTTTTATTTCGTGTACTACTTTCAATTGGGAATGTATTGTGGAAGTTTTTAATTGGGATATTACTTTTCATATGGAAAGTTTTTTTCTGGCCTGTTCGATTTCTTACTTTGCTTATATGGAAACTTCTCCCTAACCGTGTTAAACTTTTTATAAAGAGACATGAAGGGTTTCTGCAACATACAAAGAAATTGGAGAAGTATATCTCTCTAGTTTGGAAACGTATAAAAAAGAAGTTAGGGGGACCTCGGAAATGAGGGAACTGAAAGAAAGATCGATCGGAGAACAGAATCCAAATCCTGTTAAAGAACATACAATACAAACGAACGAAAACAGGAGGCGCTTGTATCGTCGTTTAGCAGTCTTTCTTGTCTTTGCCTTTACAATTGTTTTGAGTATTGGTGTGATATTTTATCAGCAAAATAGCTCCATTAAAGCAAAAGAGGCTAAGGTCAAAGAAATGAAAAAAGAAATGAATACATTAACGACGAAAGAGAAAAAGCTAAAAGATGACGTTCGGAAATTGAATGACGAAGAGCATGTTTTAAAGATTGCTAGAAGGGATTATTTCTTCTCCGGAAAAGGGGAGATAATTTTTCCTGTTTCTAAGTAGAGCACGTCTTATTGACACTATATTTTAGGATTATATATAATAAAGTAAAATTTGACTTTTTAACCACTAAGGAGGAGCATTTTTTTTATGTCAATCGAGGTAGGCAGCAAGTTACAAGGTAAAGTAACAGGTATTACAAATTTTGGGGCTTTTGTAGAGCTGCCAGAAGGCTTAACGGGTCTTGTTCATATTAGTGAAGTCGCTGATAACTACGTGAAAGATATTAATGATCACTTAAAAGTAGGCGACCAAGTAGAAGTGAAAGTTATCAACGTTGAGAAAGATGGCAAAATTGGTTTATCTATTAAAAAAGCCAAAGAACGTGAAAGAACAGAGGGAGATCGTCCACGCAGTGAACATCAACGTGGTGGTGATCGTGATCAGCAACGTTCTGGGCGTCCGCAGCGTAATCGCTCTTTTAGCAGGGATAACCGTGGTGGTGGCCGTGATAACACAAATCAAAAAGAAACATTTGAGCAAAAGATGGCGCGCTTCTTAAAAGATAGTGAAGATCGTTTGACTTCTTTAAAGCGTAATACAGAATCTAAACGTGGTGGCCGTGGCGCTCGTCGCGGATAAAACTTACCGTTTATTTAAAGTATAGAGAAGCACCCCCGAGTGGTCACTCGGGGGTGCTTTTTTTATGTGAATATAAGTATTTTAAAAAAGAATGAAAAATTTTTTTGAAATATGTTGACTTCATATAAGGTTTGAGATATGATACTAATTGTCCGTTAAATAAAACGACATGGCGGTGTAGCTCAGCTGGCTAGAGCGTACGGTTCATACCCGTGAGGTCGGGGGTTCGATCCCCTCCGCCGCTATATATTTTAACGGCCCGTTGGTCAAGTGGTTAAGACACCGCCCTTTCACGGCGGTAACACGGGTTCGAATCCCGTACGGGTCATCTAAAAAAGATCATGCACATGTGCATGATCTTTTTTTATTAAATTAATTGTAAAGATATACAATTATTCTACAAAAACGCTCTTTATTTTCTGAATTTTCTATCTAATAATACTTTTTGTTCTTAACAACTTGTATATATATAGGGTTATTTTGAATAAAAAGTCGAACGATTATGATGATGATAACTGTTGTTTTGACAAAAATTCCGATAACTTTCTTTTATAATTGCAGTAATTAAACTATGCAGGTGGTGTTGAAAATATGCCGAGAGCAGGAAGGAATACTGTGAATACAAGTACATTGGCTATGGATGATGGACAGATAAGAACGATAAAGTGGACAAGCAAATTGAAAGTGAAGTTAGAGCAAGTTTTCTTTAGATGGGGATTTGTTATTGCGGTAATTGGTTTTCTTTTAGGACGAGCATATATTTTAACGAATATTTTACCGTTTGCGCTACCGTTTTTTGCTGCTGTTTATGTGATGAAACGAGATAAGATGCCCCTTGCTTTTCTCGCTCTTATGGGAGGTGCACTTTCCGTTTCGCTGGATAATTTACTTTTTGCTTTTGCATCTATATTTACTTTCTTTATTTATAATATCTTCTTTAGTCGATTTACGCGTAAAATGGTGGGACTTGTACCGTTTCAAGTATTTATCTCCGCGTTAACCGCGCATCTCGCTGTTGTTTACTTCGCGCAGCAAACAGTTAGTATGTATGATTTACTAGTCAGTACCATTGAGGCAGGTCTTAGTTTTGTCCTGACGATGATTTTCTTGCAGAGTGTACCGTTATTAACAGAAAGAAAGGGAAAACAGCAATCATTAGAAACGGAAGAAATTGTTTGTTTAATTATATTGCTCGCATCTGTATTAACGGGTACGACAGATTGGTTTATTTACGATACTTCAGTTCAACACATTTTCACTAGGTATTTAGTATTATTATTTGCTTTTGTTGCAGGGGCAGCTACAGGCTCAACGGTAGGAGTTGTCACAGGATTGATATTGAGTTTGGCGAATGTGGCAAGTTTGTCTCAATTAAGTTTATTG
Source organism: Bacillus sp. DX3.1 (assembly GCF_030292155.1). Taxonomy (NCBI): domain Bacteria; kingdom Bacillati; phylum Bacillota; class Bacilli; order Caryophanales; family Bacillaceae; genus Bacillus; species Bacillus sp. DX3.1. The sequence goes on from NZ_CP128153.1 coordinate 66,131, forward strand.
GCCTTTTCGGGATTGCTTGGTGGGCTATTAAAAGAAGGAAAACGTATTGGGGTCAGTTTAGGATTATTAATTGGGACAAGTTTGATCACATTATATGTTGATAAGCAGGCAAACATTGTAACAACCTTACTAGAATCTGGGGTAGCAATTGTCCTCTTTTTATTAACACCAAAGATAATTATTGACCGACTTGCTAAATTTATGCCTGGAACACAAGAACATTCCAATGATCAACAGCAGTATTTACGAAGAATGCGAGATGTAACAGCTAATAAAATAAATCAGTTTGCAAACGTGTTTGCAGCATTGTCTAATAGTTTTTCAGTATACGGGTATGTGGAAGAAGATAATAAAGAAACAGAAACAGATTTGTTTTTGAGTACGATTACTGCGAAGACATGTCAAACGTGTTTCAAAAAGGATCAATGCTGGGTGGTGAACTTTGATAAAACATATGACTATATGAGGGAGATTATGAATGAATCGGAGGAAGGGGCGCTTCAGCACAATCGTAAGTTAGTTCGTGAATGGGATAAATACTGCGTAAGAGGAAAGAAAGTAACAGACTTAGTAGAAGGTGAATTAGGACATTTTTATGAGGGACAAAAATTACGTAAACAAATGAAAGAGAATCGTAGAATTGTTGCAGAGCAACTACTAGGTGTTTCAAAAGTAATGGAGGATTTCGCAAAAGAAATCCAACGAGAAAGGGAAAATCATCAAGTACAAGAAGAAAAAATATTACAAGCGTTTCGCGATTTTGGTGTAGAGGTTGAACATGTTGATATCTATTGTTTAGATAGAGGGAATATCGATATTGAGATGATGATTCCATCAGCATCCAATCAACATGGAGAATGCGACAAACTAGTTGCTCCGATGCTTTCAGATATTTTAAAGGAAAATATTATTGTAAAACACGAGGAGCCGTCTGCTTATCCAAATGGTCATAGTATGATATCGTTTGGGTCTGCAAAAACGTTTTCTCTTGATACAGGGCTTGCTACAGCGGCAAAAGGAGGTGGATTTGTCTCAGGTGATTCATACGCCATGATGGAATTAAGTGTTGGAAAATATGCCCTTGCGATTAGTGATGGGATGGGAAATGGCCAACGTGCGCATATGGAAAGTAAGGAAACGGTAAAGTTGTTGCAAAAAATATTGCAATCGGGTATTGATGAGGAAATTGCCATTAAATCCATCAATTCCATTCTTTCTTTGCGAACCACTGAAGAAATGTTTACGACGCTTGACTTAGCCATGGTCGACTTACGTGATGCGAGTGCTAAGTTTCTAAAAATTGGTTCCACTCCAAGTTTTGTGAAACGTGGGAATAGCGTCTTTAAAATAGAGGCAGGTAACTTGCCGATGGGCATCATTGAGGATGTTGAGGTAGATGTTGTGGGAGAACAATTAAAAACAGAGGATATTCTAGTTATGATGAGTGATGGTATTTTTGAAGGGGCACAGCATGTGGAAAATCATGAAGTATGGATGAAACGCAAAATTAAGGAATTGCAAACAGATGATCCACAAGAAATCGCTGATATTATTATGGAAGATGTCATTCGTTCTAGTGATGGATATATTAATGATGATATGACAATTGTTGTTGCGAAGGTGAAGAAGAATATGCCTAAGTGGGCTACAATTCCAATTGTGGGTAAACAAGCACAGTAAAAAGTTTGCTCATTTCTGTCATGAGGTCTAGGGTGATACCTGGACCTTTTTCTATGGGAAGAAATAGTTTCATTCCTTGTGTGAAGATAAGAAGTGACATGTAAGATAAAAATGTGAATTTTGCACATCTTTGTTTTGCACAAAGTTTATAAAAGTTGTACCATTATAAGCAAGGTAAGGTATGCTATCGTTTTTGTTTAATGAAAGGTGATTGCGACGTTGAAAGATACATTTGTTGAAAAAGTAAATGATTTTGCAAAGCGGCATGATGTATTGAAAGAACATTCTACAATTGTCGTAGGGGTTTCTGGAGGTCCTGATTCTTTAGCTCTTTTATATTATTTGTTAGAGAAAAGGGAAGAGAAAGCATTACAAATTGTAGTCGCACATGTTGATCACATGTTTAGAGGAGAAGAATCTTATCAAGATTTACAATTTGTGAAGGGACTTTGCCAGAGTATGGGAGTCATTTGTGAAACAATAAGAATAGATGTTTCGCAATATCAACAGCAATATAGAATGAACGCACAAGTTGCTGCTAGAGAATGCCGATATGCATTTTTGGAAAGAATAATGAAGAAATATAATGCACTGTATGTAGCTCTTGGACATCATGGAGATGATCAAGTCGAGACGATTTTAATGCGTCTCGTACGAGGGAGTACTCCAAAGGGATATGCCGGAATTGCTGTGAAACGTCCTTTCCATGGCGGGTATTTAATCAGACCGCTATTAGCGGTAACGAAAGAAGAAATTACTGATTACTGTAATAGAAAAGGAATTACACCACGCATTGATCCAAGTAATGCAAAGGAAACATATACAAGGAATCGATTGCGTAAGCATGTTCTACCTTATTTAAAACAGGAAAATCCACATGTGCATGAGCGATTTCAAAATTTTAGTACGCTTATGCAAGAGGATGAGGCATATTTGCAGGAATTAGCTTTTGAAAAGATGAATAAAGTAATTACAAAAAAAAGTGACAAAAATATTGTCTTATCAATTCCTGCCTTTGAATCCATGTCTATGCCTTTACAAAGAAGAGGGATTCAACTAATATTAAACTATCTTTATGAATATGAGATTCCGTCTTCGCTTTCTTCTATACATATTGACAACGTTATTGCATTTTTTAAACGGACACATCCTTCAGGTTCACTCGATTTTCCTAATGGATTAGAAATTGTTCGTACATATGAAGAGTGTAGCTTCCGATTTAAAAAAGAAACTGTTCTACCTTTGTTGCAGGCTTTGCCAATACCTGGAAAGATTACGTTAGTAAACGGGGATGAGTTTGTAACTGAAGTGAGTAAGGAGTTACCAAGTAACATGAATGAAACGGTATTTGTTGCTAAATATAATGATGTATCATATCCGCTTCTTATTCGCTCAAGGGAAAATGGAGATCGCATGTCAATACAAGGTATGAGTGGCACAAAAAAGATAAAAGCTATTTTTATCGAAGCCAAAGTACCGAAAGAAAAAAGGGAAGAGTGGCCGATTGTTTGTGATGCAAGCGGGAATGTTATTTGGGTTCCATTGTTGAAACGATCTGCATTTGCTATTTCGCAAGGAACAGTAAATAAGGATAAATATATTATTATTCACTACAAAAGCAAGAAGTCTTCCGGGAGGATAATGAAATGATGAATCAAGATATCGAAAAAGTATTAATTTCCGAAGAGCAAATACAAGGAAAAGTGCATGAACTAGGTGCAATTATTGCAGAGGATTACAAAAACACAGTACCTCTTGCGATCGGTGTACTAAAAGGTGCAATGCCATTTATGGCAGATTTATTGAAACGAACAGATACATATCTTGAAATGGATTTTATGGCTGTTTCTAGCTACGGTCATTCTACAGTTTCAACAGGTGAAGTGAAAATTTTAAAAGACCTTGATACTTCTGTAGAAGGTCGCGATATTTTAATCGTTGAAGATATTATTGATAGTGGTCTTACACTAAGCTATTTAGTAGACTTATTCAAATATCGCAAGGCGAAATCTGTAAAGATTGTTACATTATTGGATAAGCCGACTGGTCGAAAAGTTGATCTTAAAGCAGACTATGTTGGATTCACTGTTCCACATGAATTTGTTGTAGGATATGGCTTAGACTACAAGGAGCAATATCGTAACCTTCCTTATGTCGGAGTATTAAAACCAAGCGTTTACTCAAATTAATTAAATACAGGCGTTGCAATTGTATAGGAAAATTTTTCTATGTTAAGATTTACTATAGTGTTTATGCCGTGAGAGGAGGTTAGGGATGAATCGTATCTTCCGTAATACCATCTTTTATTTACTGATATTTTTAGTAGTGATTGGTATCGTGAGCTATTTTAATGGTTCAACGCAAAAAATAACATCAGTTAGCTACGATAAATTCATTACTAAACTTGAAAAAGGTGAAGTGCGCAATGTGCAACTTCAACCCAAAAATGGTGTATTTGAGGTAAAAGGACAATTTGACAAGGACAGTCAAGATTCGCAATTCGTCACTTATGCACCAAATACTGAAGAATTACAAAAGAAAATTAATGACAAAGCACAAGGTGCTGAAGTGAAGTATCAACCAGCAGAAGAAACAAGTGCTTGGGTAACGTTCTTTACATCTATCATTCCGTTTGTCATTATCTTCATTTTATTCTTCTTCTTACTGAACCAAGCGCAGGGCGGCGGTAGTCGTGTTATGAACTTCGGGAAAAGTAAGGCGAAGTTATACAATGATGAAAAGAAAAAAGTACGCTTCAGAGATGTAGCTGGAGCAGATGAAGAAAAACAAGAACTTGTTGAGGTAGTAGAGTTCTTAAAAGACCCTCGTAAGTTTGCAGAGGTCGGTGCCCGTATTCCGAAGGGTGTCCTATTAGTTGGACCTCCAGGTACAGGTAAAACATTACTTGCACGTGCCGTTGCAGGTGAGGCTGGCGTTCCGTTCTTCTCTATTAGTGGTTCTGACTTCGTAGAGATGTTCGTTGGTGTCGGTGCTTCTCGTGTACGTGATTTATTCGAAAATGCAAAGAAAAATGCACCTTGTATCATTTTCATTGATGAAATTGATGCGGTAGGTCGTCAACGTGGCGCTGGTCTTGGCGGTGGTCATGATGAGCGTGAACAAACATTAAACCAACTTCTTGTTGAAATGGATGGATTCGGCGCAAACGAAGGTATTATCATCATCGCTGCAACAAACCGTCCAGATATCCTTGACCCAGCGTTATTACGTCCAGGACGATTTGACCGTCAAATTACAGTTGACCGTCCAGATGTAAACGGACGTGAAGCAGTACTGAAAGTACATGCTCGCAATAAACCGCTTGATGAGGATATCAACTTACGAGCAATTGCAACTCGTACACCAGGATTCTCTGGTGCGGATCTTGAAAACTTATTAAACGAAGCTGCTTTAGTGGCGGCACGTCAAGATAAGAAGAAAATTGACATGTCTGATGTTGATGAAGCAACAGACCGTGTTATTGCAGGTCCTGCTAAGAAAAGTCGTGTTATTTCTGAAAAAGAACGTAATATTGTGGCATTCCATGAAGCGGGTCACACTGTAATTGGTGTCGTGCTTGATGAAGCAGATATCGTTCATAAAGTAACAATTGTTCCTCGTGGTCAAGCTGGTGGATATGCAGTAATGCTTCCAAAAGAAGATCGTTACTTCATGACGAAACCGGAATTATTGGATAAAATCACTGGTTTACTTGGTGGACGAGTGGCTGAAGAAATTGTATTTGGTGAAGTGAGTACAGGAGCTCATAATGACTTCCAACGTGCGACTGGCATTGCCAGACGTATGGTAACGGAATTTGGTATGAGTGATAAACTTGGACCAATGCAATTTGGTAGCTCACAAGGTGGTCAAGTGTTCTTAGGAAGAGACTTCCATTCAGAACAAAACTATAGTGATGCAATTGCACATGACATTGATGTGGAAATGCAAACAATTATGAAAGATTGTTATGCTCGTGCAAAACAAATTCTTACTGAAAAACGTGATAAGCTTGATATTATCGCAAAAACGTTACTTGAAGTGGAAACGTTAGATGCAGAGCAAATTAATCATTTATATGATCATGGAACTTTACCAGAGCGTAAAAAGTCTTCAGAAGATGATGTGAAAGTCAACATCACAACGAAAAAAGAAGATGAAGAAGAAACGAAGGAGTGACAATAGTCACTCCTTTTTCTCGTTATATGAAAGCTTGTATGAACTATGTGCATGTAATGAAGGAAATAGGGACCTCTTTAAATAAATATAAAATTTATTGATGTTAAAAATTGAAAAGATGACTGATCTTTTTGTAAAATGGTGAGGATAGAAAAACTGATTATATGGGTATGTATGATATGATGTCATTATAAGTTTTGTACATATTGCGTAAATATAGATTAAATAAGATAAGTGGTGAGAATATGATTTTCGTATTGGATGTAGGGAATACAAATGCTGTGCTCGGTGTATTTGAAAATGGTAAGCTTCGCCAACATTGGCGTATGGAGACGGATCGTCATAAAACAGAAGATGAATATGGTATGTTAGTGAAACAATTGCTTGAACATGAAGGACTTTCATTTCATGATGTGCAAGGAATTATTGTTTCTTCTGTTGTGCCGCCGATTATGTTTGCATTAGAGCGTATGTGTGAAAAATATTTCAAAATTAAACCTCTTGTAGTCGGACCGGGCATTAAAACGGGATTAAATATTAAGTATGAAAATCCACGTGAAGTTGGAGCGGACCGTATTGTAAATGCTGTAGCAGGTATTCAATTATACGGAAGTCCTCTTATTATTGTCGACTTTGGAACGGCAACTACATATTGTTATATTAACGAGAATAAGCATTATATGGGTGGTGTTATTACACCAGGTATTATGATTTCAGCAGAAGCGTTATACAGCCGGGCAGCGAAACTTCCTCGTATTGAGATTACAAAACCAAGTAGTGTTGTTGGAAAAAACACGGTAAGTGCCATGCAATCAGGTATTTTATATGGGTATGTTGGACAAGTAGAAGGTATTGTTAAGCGAATGAAAGAAGAAGCTAAACAAGAACCGACTGTTATTGCAACTGGTGGATTAGCAAAATTAATTGCAGAGGAATCTAATGTAATTGATATTGTAGATCCGTTTTTAACATTAAAAGGTTTGTACATGTTATATGAACGTAATGCAAACTTACAACATGAGAAGGGTGAATAAATAAATATGAAAGATTATTTAGTAAAGGCGTTAGCGTTTGATGGAGAAGTCCGTGCGTATAGTGTGCGTACAACAAATACAGTAAGCGAGGCACAGAGACGTCATGATACGTGGAGAACTGCTTCTGCAGCGCTTGGGCGTTCATTGACAGCTGGTGCAATTATGGGAGCCATGCTAAAAGGAGATCAGAAGCTGACAATTAAAGTGGAAGGCAACGGTCCGATTGGCCCGATCTTAGTAGATGCTCACGCTAACGGGGATGTACGTGGATATGTAACGAATCCGCATGTTGATTTTGAGGCAACGGAGCAAGGGAAGTTACGTGTGTATGAAGCGGTAGGAACAGAAGGATTCTTAACGGTAATTAAAGATATCGGTATGCGTGAACCATTTATCGGGCAATCTCCAATCGTTTCAGGTGAATTAGGAGAGGACTTCACGTATTATTTCGCTGTTTCTGAACAAACGCCTTCTTCTGTTGGTGTTGGTATTCTTGTAAATGGTGATGACAGTATATTAGCTGCTGGTGGATTTATCTTGCAAATTATGCCTGGGGCACAAGAAGAGACAATTTCATTTATTGAAGGACGTTTGCAACAAATTCCACCTGTTTCAAAATTAATTGAGCAAGGTCTTTCACCAGAAGAATTATTATATGAAGTGTTGGGGAAAGAACAAGTGAAGGTTCTAGAAACGATGGATGTTCAATTTAATTGCACATGTTCTCGTGAGCGTATTGAAACGGTATTAATTAGCTTAGGTAAAGAAGAATTAGAACAAGTTCGTGAAGAAGAGGATGAGACAGAAGTACATTGTCATTTCTGTAATGAACGATATAAATTTTCCGAAGAAGATATTACAAACATAATCGAAAGTTTGTAAAGAGGAACGGTTGTTAATCTATTTTTAATCATCGCAATAGATTGACAAATAAAAAATTTTCTGACAAAATTGAATTGTATATAAAACCAATAAAAATACTCGGTGTTAGGAGTGACAGGAATGCGAGTGGCACAATCAGTTTCAGAATTAATCGGGAAAACGCCGATCGTCAAGTTGAACCGCATCGTAGAACAAGACAGCGCAGAAATTTATCTAAAATTAGAATTTATGAATCCAGGGAGTAGTGTGAAAGATCGTATCGCATTATCTATGATCGAAGCTGCTGAACAAAAAGGATTATTAAAAGAGGGCGATACGATCATTGAGCCGACAAGCGGTAACACAGGAATCGGTTTAGCGATGGTAGCGGCTGCTAAAGGATATAAAGCGATTTTAGTAATGCCAGAAACGATGAGTATTGAACGTCGTAATTTATTACGTGCTTATGGAGCTGAGTTAGTATTGACTCCAGGTCCAGAAGGAATGGGCGGTGCAATTCATAAAGCGACTGAATTAGCGAAAGAGCATGGTTATTTCATACCACAACAATTCCAAAATGAAGCAAACCCAGAAATTCATCGTTTGACAACAGGTCCAGAAATTATTGAACAAATAGGTGACCAATTAGATGCATTTATTGCTGGTATTGGTACTGGTGGAACAATTACAGGTGCTGGTGAAGTATTAAAAGAAAAATATAAAGACATTAAAATTTATGCAGTAGAACCTGCGGATTCTCCGGTATTATCAGGTGGGAAACCAGGTCCACATAAAATTCAAGGTATCGGAGCTGGATTTATTCCTGAAACATTGGATGTAGAAGTATATGATGAAATTATTCAAGTGAAGACAGAACAGGCATTTGAATATGCAAGAAGAGTAGCGCGTGAAGAGGGGATCTTAGTTGGTATTTCTTCAGGAGCTGTCATTTATGCCGCGACAGAGGTTGCGAAAAAGCTTGGTAAAGGGAAAAAGATAGTTGTTATTATCCCAAGTAATGGGGAACGTTATTTAAGTACCCCACTTTATCAATTTGAATCATAAAGTGAAACTTTGATCAGTGGGGGTTTTCTTCATCCTCCACTGATCATTAGCCCTCACCAATCGGGCTTTTACGGGCAGTTTATCCCTCACTTAAGTTCTTTACTTCTTGCAGAACTTTGAGGTGGGGGGATTACTGCCCGCGAATAGCGGGATAATCCTATGATTAGAAAAAAAGCATTCCTGAAAAAGGAATGCTTTTTCTTTTTTCGTTTGAAAATAGGAAAAGAGTGAATGACTAGAAAACTTCATGTAAAATAAACAGTAGTAGTAAAGTTAAATCATTTTTGGTGCTTTAGCGGGCAGTTATTTCACACCGATCCTCTTTGATTTCTAGAAAATTTGAGTTGGTAAGGTTATGCAGTCTGATAGGGCAAGATATAAAGAAGACGAGGTGTTGATATGCAGCAACGAAAATCTTTAGCGATTTCTATTTCATATCGATTAGATTTTTTTAAGCAGTACAAATTTCTTTCACAACATAAACCTCAGCATATTTTGTTAGAAAGTGGGCGTGGGGGACGTTACAGTATTGTTGGGCTTGATCCTGTAGCGGTGATTCAAGGAAAGAATGAAACATTATATATAAGGGAAAGTGGAAAGGGAACAATAAAAAAGGGGAACCCTTTACACTTGATGCAGCAGTATATGGAGCAGTGGAAAACGGATCATAATCCGGAATATCCTCCGTTTCAAGGTGGTGCGATCGGCTACTTTAGCTATGATTGCATCCGGTATATTGAGAAGATTCCTTCTCTTGCAGAAGATGATGTGGATGTACCTGATATATTCTTTTTATTATTTGATGATGTGTTTGTGTATGATCAAAAAGAACAAATGCTATGGATTATTACGCATTATATAGATGAACGAGAAGAAGCAGAGCGACGTTTAGATGAATGGAAGAATCTTTGGTTACAAGAAGCGCCGGAAGTAACGATGCCGTTTGAGTGTCCTGAAAAGATGAACGAAGCAGTTTCTTTTACAGAAGAGGGCTTTATGGGAGCTGTTCAGCGTATTCAACAATATATTGGAGCTGGAGATGTGTTTCAAGTGAATCTGTCGACAAGACAAGAAAAAACACTGCAAACGCATCCGCTTGAGATTTATACGAAGCTTCGTGACATTAACCCATCACCATATATGGGGTATTTGGAACTTGGAGATTTCCAAATTGTCAGTGGTTCACCTGAATTGTTAATTAAAAAGCAAGGGAATGAAGTGAGTACTCGTCCAATTGCTGGTACGCGTTCTCGTGGGAAAAATGAACAAGAAGATGAAAGTCTGGCAAAAGATTTAATTGAAAATGAAAAAGAACGTGCAGAACACGTTATGCTTGTCGATTTAGAACGGAATGATTTAGGGCGTGTTTGTAAGTATGGGACCGTGGAAGTTGATGAATTTATGGTCATTGAAAAATACTCACATGTTATGCATATTGTCTCTAATGTTCGCGGTGAAGTGGAACAAGATAAGGATGCTTTTGATTTAGTGAAAGCTGTATTTCCAGGAGGGACGATTACCGGCGCACCGAAAATTCGTACGATGGAAATTATAGAAGAATTAGAACCTGTCCGCCGAGGGATTTATACGGGTTCAATTGGATGGATTGGGTATTCAGGAGATATGGAACTGAATATTGTCATCCGTACACTTCTTGCTAAAGGTGGACAAGCATATGTGCAAGCTGGAGCAGGAATTGTGATTGATTCGAATCCAAAAAATGAATATGAAGAGTCATTAAAGAAAGCAATCGCCCTGTGGCGTGCAAAAGAAAGCAGCGAAGAAACGGTTAGGTGAGAGAAATGATATTGATGATTGATAATTATGATTCCTTTACGTTTAATTTAGTGCAGTTTCTTGGGGAGCTTGGACAAGAGCTTGTTGTCAAACGCAATGATGGAATTACAATTTCGGATATTGAACAGATGAAACCGGATTTCTTAATGATCTCGCCGGGACCGTGTAGTCCGAATGAGGCTGGCGTAAGTATGGATGTCATCCGTCATTTTGCAGGAAAAATTCCGATTTTCGGTGTGTGCCTAGGGCATCAATCGATCGCACAAGTATTCGGAGGAGATGTTGTTCGTGCAGAACGCTTAATGCACGGCAAAACGTCACTAATGCACCATGATGGAAAAAAAATTTTTGCTAATATTCCGAATCCCTTTACGGCTACGAGATATCATTCTCTTATCGTAAAAAAAGAAACATTACCAGAATGTTTAGAAGTAACATCTTGGACAGAAGAAGGAGAGATTATGGCGCTTCGTCATAAATCATTGCCGATTGAAGGAGTACAATTCCATCCCGAGTCTATTATGACTTCTCATGGGAAGGAATTACTACAAAACTTCATTCGCAGTTATAGCCCGAGTGTAGCATCATGTTAATTTATGTGAACGGTTCATTTGTAGAAGCGAGTGAGGCGAAAATTTCTCCGTATGATCATGGATACTTATATGGACTAGGTGTATTTGAAACATTTCGCATTTACAATGGACATCCCTTTTTATTAGATGATCATTATGAGCGTTTAATGGCCGCTCTTTCTACACTGCATATTCAATGGGAGATGACGAGAGATGATGTGCTTCATATCTTGCAAGAATTGCTTGTCAGAAATGGGTTGGATCATGCGTATATTCGCTTTAATGTGTCTGCAGGTGCAGGGGAAATAGGTTTACAAACAGAAGCGTATGAACATCCTTCTGTTATAGTATTTATAAAACCATTACCGTCTCCAGGTGTGAGTGTAGAGAAAGAAGGCGTTATTTTACAGCAAACACGCAATACACCAGAAGGAGCGTTTCGTTTAAAATCCCATCATTATTTAAATAATATTTTAGGTAAACGTGAAATTGGAAATACAACGAGTAAGGAAGGGATTTTCTTTACTGAGGCAGGATATGTAGCGGAGGGTGTTGTTTCCAATCTTTTTTTTGTGAAAGATAGAGTATTGAATACACCGTCACTCGAAACAGGGATTTTAAATGGAATCACTCGTGCTTTTATCATAAGGGCTGTTGGAACATTAAATATACAAATAGAAGAGGGATTCTTTACAAAAGAGGAGTTACTTTCGGCAGATGAGGTGTTTGTCACAAATTCTATTCAAGAAATCGTGCCACTTCGTTGTATGGAAGGGGTGAACTTCCCTGGTAAGGATGGCGAAATGACAAAGCGTCTTATGCGGATATATGAAATGCATAGAGAAAGTCTTTGGAGCCGAAATGAATTACTAAGAGGAGATGTGTAACATGAAGTGGGATTATGATCTACGCTGCGGCGAATATACATTAAACTTAAATGAAAAAACATTGATTATGGGTATTTTAAACGTTACACCGGATTCTTTCTCAGATGGTGGACATTATGATGAAGTTGAATCAGCTGTGCAACATGCAAAAGAAATGGCGCGTGCAGGTGCTGATATAATTGATATTGGCGGGGAATCGACTCGTCCTGGTTTTGCAAAAGTATCAGTGGAACAGGAATTAGGACGTGTAATTCCGATGATTCAAGCTGTTTCAAGAGAAGTGAAATTACCGATTTCTATCGATACGTATAAAGCGGAAGTTGCAAGGCAAGCAATTGAAGCTGGAGCTCATGTTATTAATGATGTTTGGGGAGCGAAAGCAGAACCAAAAATTGCAGAAGTAGCAGCGCATTATAATGTGCCGATCATTTTAATGCATAACCGTGATAATACAAATTATCGCAATCTCATGGCAGATATGATTGCGGATTTATATGAGAGTGTTAAAATTGCAAAAGGTGCAGGTGTACGTGATGAAAATATTATCTTAGACCCAGGTATCGGTTTTGCGAAGACGCCCGAACAAAATTTAGAAGCGATGCGTAATTTAGAAAAACTAAATGTGTTGGGCTATCCAGTTCTTCTTGCAACTTCGAGAAAATCATTTATCGGTCATGTTTTAGATTTACCGGTAGAAGAACGTGTAGAGGGCACAGGCGCATCGGTATGTCTTGGTATTGAAAAGGGCTGCGAAATGGTCCGTGTCCATGATGTGAAAGAAATGGCACGTATGGCAAAGATGATGGATGCGATGATTGGCAAGGGGGAAAAGTGATTGGATAAAATTTATATCCATGATATGGAGTTTTACGGTTATCATGGTGTATTTCCAGAAGAGAATAAATTAGGGCAGCGTTTTAAAGTAGATTTAACGGTTGAATTGGATTTGAAGCAAGCGGGGGAAAGTGATAACCTAGAGCATTCGGTAAATTATGGAGAGCTCTTTGAAGTTTGTAGACAAATTGTAGAGGGTCAAACATACAAGCTTGTAGAAAGTATTGCAGAAAATATTGCGGCGCAGATTTTACAGCAGTATGAAAGCATTTTGCGTTGTACAGTAAAGGTTGTTAAACCGGATCCGCCAATACCAGGACATTACCGTGCTGTAGCGGTAGAAATTATGAGAGAACGCTCATGAGTAATATTGTTTACGTTGCGTTAGGATCAAATATTGGTGACCGTTATAAGTATTTATTACAAGCGATTGAACTGTTAAATAAAAATCCTTATATTCATGTGGAAGATATATCCTCTGTATATGAAACGGACCCGGTTGGATATACAGAGCAAGATTGTTTTTTAAATATAGTCATAAAAATTTCTACCAATTTATTGCCGCAAGAATTATTGAAAGTAACGCAAAAGATTGAGGTTGATCTAGGAAGAAAAAGGGAAATTAGATGGGGACCCCGGACCATTGACCTTGACATTTTACTCTATAATCAAGAAAATATTGAAGCAGAGAATCTTATTGTTCCGCATCCGCGGATGTTCGAAAGAGCTTTTGTTATCGTTCCGTTGTTAGAAATTAATCAAGAAATAAAGCAAAACATTTCACGTTCACAAGTAGAAGAAATGAAAAGGCGAGAGGGAGTAACGGTATGGAAGCAGAAAAATGGGGAAGACGCATTCGTGCTTTTCGGAAGCTGAAAGGTTATACGCAAGAAGGTTTCGCAAAAGAATTAGGGGTATCTGTATCTGTTTTAGGTGAAGTTGAGAGAGGGAATCGAGCTCCTTCTCAAGATTTTGTAGTGGAAGTTGCTAAAACATTAAATGTTTCAATAGACGAATTAATGCCAAAGTGAGGATAAAGAAGGGAGGCAGCCGAGTGTTAAAGATTGCAAATGTTGAAATGAAAAATCCAGTCGTACTAGCACCGATGGCGGGCGTGTGTAACTCTGCATTCCGTTTAACAGTAAAAGAATTTGGTGCAGGTTTAGTATGTGCTGAAATGGTAAGTGATAAGGCGATTTTATTTAATAACCAAAAAACATTAGATATGTTATATATCGATGAAAGAGAGAAACCATTAAGCTTACAAATTTTTGGTGGTGAAAAAGAAACACTTGTCGGAGCGGCAAAATATGTAGATAAAAATACAACAGCGGATATTATTGATATTAATATGGGTTGTCCGGTTCCGAAAATCACAAAGTGTGATGCGGGTGCAAAGTGGCTTTTAGATCCGAATAAAGTATATGAAATGGTGGCAGCAGTTGTAGACGCGGTTGAAAAGCCGGTTACAGTTAAGATGCGTATCGGCTGGGATGAAGATCATATTTTCGCAATTGAAAATGCTAGAGCTGTTGAACGTGCTGGCGGTCAAGCGGTGGCGGTTCATGGTCGTACACGTGTTCAAATGTATGAAGGAAAAGCAGATTGGGACATTATCAAGCAAGTAAAACAGTCTGTAAATATTCCTGTTATCGGAAACGGTGATGTAGAAACGCCTCAAGATGCGAAACGTATGCTTGATGAAGTTGGTGTGGATGGCGTTATGATTGGCCGAGCAGCTCTTGGTAATCCGTGGATGATTTATCGTACGGTAAAATATTTAGAAACAGGAGAATTAATGCCGGATCCAACAGTGCGTGAGAAAATGGATGTATGTATGCTGCACTTAGATCGTCTTATTGACTTGAAGAATGAGGATATTGCGGTGAGAGAGATGAGAAAGCATGCAGCTTGGTATTTAAAAGGTGTCCGTGGTAACGCGAGAGTGCGTAATGAGATTAATGGTTGTAATACGCGTGCCGATCTTGCTTCTTTATTAAATTCATTTGTAGAAGAAGTGGAAGCGAAACAAAAAACAATTCATGTTGGATAAGGAGCGGGAGTAGGAGTGTGTTTGACATTCCTTCTCTCACTACCTATAATTACGTGAAAGAAAGAAGAACTGCCAGTGTGTTGCTGGCAGTTTTTCTAGTTGACTAGAAAATGATATACTGTATATATTGTAAAAATTAATAGAGCTGGAGTGATATCAATACCATGGATAACATGAACCACGAAGAATTAAATGACCAATTGCTCGTTCGTCGCGAGAAGTTACATAACTTACGTGAACAAGGGATCGATCCATTTGGTAAACGTTTTGAACGTACAAATTCAACAACAGAATTAGTAAGCTTGTACGGAGAATTTTCTAAAGAAGAATTAGAAGAGAAAGAAATCCCTGTTTCTATTGCTGGCCGTATTATGACGAAGCGTGGTAAAGGGAAGGCGGGCTTCGCGCATATTCAAGACTTACATGGACAAGTTCAAATTTACGTTCGTAAAGATGCTGTTGGAGATGACCAGTATGAACTATTTACTACAGCTGACTTAGGTGACTTAATAGGGATTGAAGGGAAAGTGTTCAAAACGAAAGTAGGAGAGCTTTCAGTAAAAGCGACAAGCTTTACGTTATTAACAAAATCTCTTCGTCCACTTCCAGATAAATATCATGGATTAAAAGATGTTGAACAACGTTACCGTCAACGTTACTTAGATTTAATTACAAGTATGGAAAGCCGCGAGACATTCGTTACTCGTAGTAAAATCATTCGTGAAATGAGAAGATACTTAGATGATAACGGCTATCTTGAAGTAGAAACACCAATGATGCATGCAATTGCTGGTGGGGCATCTGCTCGTCCGTTTATTACGCACCATAATGCGTTAGATATGGAACTTTATATGCGTATTGCGATTGAGTTACATTTAAAACGCCTTATTGTGGGTGGTTTAGAGAAAGTATATGAAATCGGCCGCGTATTCCGTAATGAAGGTGTATCGACACGCCATAACCCAGAGTTTACAATGATTGAATTATATGAAGCGTATGCTGACTATAAAGATATTATGAAACTAACAGAAAATATGGTTGCTCATATTGCGAAAAAGGTATTAGGTACAACGACAATCCAATATGGTGAACAAGAAATTAATTTAGAACCAGAATGGGCGCGTCTTCACATGGTAGATGCAATTAAGCAATATTCTGGAGCTGACTTCTGGAATCCAATGAGTGTAGAAGAAGCACGCGCGTTAGCGAAAGAGCATGGTGTGGAGATTAAAGATACAATGGAAGTTGGTCATATTATTAATGAATTCTTCGAACAGAAAGTAGAAGAAAACTTAATTCAACCTACATTTATCTATGGTCACCCAGTGGAAATTTCTCCTCTTGCGAAAAAGAATGATGAAGATCCACGCTTTACGGATCGTTTCGAATTATTCATTGTTGCACGTGA
>NZ_CP128153.1:92500-260000 GCF_030292155.1 Bacillus sp. DX3.1
TAGCAAAAACACAGGTCTCTGCGAAGCCGTAAGGCGAAGTATAGGGGCTGACACCTGCCCGGTGCTGGAAGGTTAAGGAGAGGGGTTAGCGCAAGCGAAGCTCTGAACTGAAGCCCCAGTAAACGGCGGCCGTAACTATAACGGTCCTAAGGTAGCGAAATTCCTTGTCGGGTAAGTTCCGACCCGCACGAAAGGTGTAACGATTTGGGCACTGTCTCAACCAGAGACTCGGTGAAATTATAGTACCTGTGAAGATGCAGGTTACCCGCGACAGGACGGAAAGACCCCGTGGAGCTTTACTGTAGCCTGATATTGAATTTTGGTACAGTTTGTACAGGATAGGCGGGAGCCATTGAAACCGGAGCGCTAGCTTCGGTGGAGGCGCTGGTGGGATACCGCCCTGACTGTATTGAAATTCTAACCTACGGGTCTCATCGACCCGGGAGACAGTGTCAGGTGGGCAGTTTGACTGGGGCGGTCGCCTCCTAAAGTGTAACGGAGGCGCCCAAAGGTTCCCTCAGAATGGTTGGAAATCATTCGTAGAGTGCAAAGGCATAAGGGAGCTTGACTGCGAGACCTACAAGTCGAGCAGGGACGAAAGTCGGGCTTAGTGATCCGGTGGTTCCGCATGGAAGGGCCATCGCTCAACGGATAAAAGCTACCCCGGGGATAACAGGCTTATCTCCCCCAAGAGTCCACATCGACGGGGAGGTTTGGCACCTCGATGTCGGCTCATCGCATCCTGGGGCTGTAGTCGGTCCCAAGGGTTGGGCTGTTCGCCCATTAAAGCGGTACGCGAGCTGGGTTCAGAACGTCGTGAGACAGTTCGGTCCCTATCCGTCGTGGGCGCAGGAAATTTGAGAGGAGCTGTCCTTAGTACGAGAGGACCGGGATGGACGCACCGCTGGTGTACCAGTTGTTCTGCCAAGGGCATAGCTGGGTAGCTATGTGCGGAAGGGATAAGTGCTGAAAGCATCTAAGCATGAAGCCCCCCTCAAGATGAGATTTCCCATAGCGTAAGCTAGTAAGATCCCTGAAAGATGATCAGGTTGATAGGTTCGAGGTGGAAGCATGGTGACATGTGGAGCTGACGAATACTAATAGATCGAGGACTTAACCATATAATATGAAGCAATGTTATCTAGTTTTGAAGGAATATACCTTCATCAGTTTGGTGATGATGGCAGAGAGGTCACACCCGTTCCCATACCGAACACGGAAGTTAAGCTCTCTAGCGCCGATGGTAGTTGGGACCTTGTCCCTGTGAGAGTAGGACGTCGCCAAGCAACCTTTAGACGAGTCATAATGACTCGTCTTTTTTGTATATAAAAAGTTTTGACTTCTCAGTTGGGAGGAAGAAACTTTCATTAAATAAAATACGAATTTGGTGATTAAGGAACAAAAAATTTGGCTACTATAGTGAAGAGGCAAAAGAGTTGCAAATTTCTTTAATACGTATATAATTAAAGTCAAAGATAGTCAAAGTCAATAAAGGTGGCGGATAAATGAGAAATATATCTGATATCATTGAGCAATATCTAAAGCAAGTTATTGACTTAAGCAATAATAATGTGATTGAAATTAAGAGAAATGAGATTGCCGATAGGTTTGATTGTGTGCCGTCTCAAATTAATTATGTAATCAATACCCGCTTTACGCTAGAAAGAGGATTTTTAGTTGAAAGCAAACGAGGTGGAGGAGGTTACATTCGCATTATCAAAGTCAAATTGCATGACGATATAGACATTATTGATCAAATGCTTCATATGATTGAGCGTAGTATTGCGCAAGGAAATGCAGAAAGTATTGTCATACGTTTAGTTGAAGAGGATATTGTGACAAAAAGCGAAGCAAAGCTTATGCTAAGCGTGTTAGATCGATCCGTATTATTAATGGATTTACCCTTTCGAGATGAACTTAGGGCTCGGATATTATGCGCAATGTTAAGAACGTTGAAATATAAATAAATACAGCTTTTGTTAAGAAGTGTTTTCACTGGTTATTCATTTCATAATGAGACTTTTTCACAGGTAATGTGTATTTTTCTCATAGAATAGTTTGAATGGAGAAAATAAAATCTAGTAATGTATGAAAAGTCTCATGGAATAACTCGTTCCTATTGTAAAGGTGGGGGGATTCGATGATTTGTCAAAATTGTAATACAAGACCAGCAGCTTTACATGTTACAAAAGTAATAAATGAACAAAAGACGGAAGTTCATCTTTGTGAGCAATGTGCTGAACAAAATGGCTATACGTCTTTCTTTCAATCACCACAATCTAGTTATTCTTTTCATGACTTATTAGCTGGATTACTACACGGGGAACAATCGATGTTTGAAAAACAGGAAGATAGTTTTTCGGATATAAAGGTATTGCGATGTCCAACGTGTAATATGACATATCAACAATTTGCTAAAATGGGTCGCTTTGGTTGTTCTTCCTGTTATGAAACATTTAAGGATCAACTACAGCCTATGTTAAAACGTCTTCATGGTGGTCATACACATCATTGTGGAAAAATTCCACAGCGTACAGGAGGAAATATTCATCTAAAGAAAGAATTAGATGAACTAAAACTAAAATTAAAGCGATGTGTACAACAAGAAGAGTTTGAAGAAGCGGCTCAGGTCCGTGATCAAATTCGAGGCATTGAAAATCAGCTTAGTGAGCATAGAGAGGGGGAATAATTCTATGTCACTGGATCGAATTATGAATGAAGCAATTAGCCCATGGATGAGGGGAGATGGTCCTGATTCCGATATTGTTTTAAGTAGTCGTGTTCGTTTGGCTCGTAATTTAAAAGATTATCATTTCCCTACTATGCAAACTGATAAAGAAGCAAAGCAGATCATCAAGATGTTTCAATCGAAGTTTGCTAATGAAACATCGAAATCCTTCGGGACGTTCGAACTATTAAAAATGAATGAACTTCAGCCGCTTCAAAGAAGAGTTTTAGTAGAAAAACATTTAATTAGTCCCAATCTTGCTGGAACAGAATTGGGTGCTTGTCTATTATCAGAAGGCGAACAGATAAGTGTGATGCTTAATGAAGAAGATCATGTGCGAATTCAGTGTTTGTTCCCGGGGCTACAATTATCAGAAGCACTCCAAAGTGCAAATCAAATGGATGATTGGATTGAAGAAGCGGTTGAATATGCTTTTGATGAATCAATTGGTTACATTACAAGTTGTCCTACAAACGTTGGTACGGGATTACGAGCTTCTGTAATGATCCATTTACCAGCGCTTGTTTTGACGAAACGAATAAACCGTATCATACAAGCAATTCAACAAATAGGTTTAGTTGTAAGAGGAATTTATGGTGAAGGTAGCGAAGCCTTAGGTAATATATTTCAAGTTTCCAATCAAATGACATTAGGAAAGTCAGAAGAAGATATTATAGAAGACTTAAAGAGTGTTGTTTATCAGCTTATACAGCAAGAAAGAGCAGCGCGAGAGATGGTTACGAAAAATTCAAGTATTGAACTTGAAGATCGAGTATATCGTTCTTATGGTGTATTAGCCAATAGTCGTTTAATTCAATCTGCTGAGGCAGCTACTTGTCTATCGGATATACGACTTGGCATTGATCTTGGTTATATAAAAAATGTATCAAGGCATATTTTAACGGAGCTAATGGTACTTACTCAGCCAGGAATCTTGCAGCAATATGCCGGTGGTCCCCTACAGCCTGGGGAAAGAGATTATCGTAGAGCGACTTTAATCCGTGAAAGATTAAGAATTGAACAAAATTGAGCGCAAGTAGGAGGCGATTTCTATGATGTTTGGAAGATTTACAGAACGAGCACAGAAGGTATTAGCTTTATCTCAAGAAGAGGCAATTCGCATTGGTCATAATAATATTGGAACAGAACATATTTTACTTGGGCTTGTACGCGAAGGTGAAGGAATTGCGGCTAAAGCATTAGTTGCTCTTGGGTTAAGTCCAGAAAAGGTGCAAAAAGAGGTAGAAGCATTAATCGGTCGTGGAACAGAAATGTCTCAAACGGTACATTACACACCTCGTGCAAAAAAAGTAATTGAGTTATCAATGGATGAGGCACGTAAACTTGGTCATTCTTATGTCGGAACGGAGCATATTCTACTTGGATTGATTCGTGAAGGTGAAGGAGTAGCGGCACGCGTTTTAAATAACTTAGGTGTAAGTTTAAATAAGGCAAGACAACAAGTACTGCAGCTTCTTGGAAGCAATGAGGCAACATCGGGTCATCAAGGCGGTGCTTCAGCAAGTGCGAATACACCAACACTTGATAGTTTAGCACGTGATTTAACAGTTGTTGCACGTGAAGGACGGTTAGATCCTGTTATTGGCCGCAGTAAAGAAATTCAACGTGTAATTGAAGTGCTAAGCCGTAGAACGAAAAATAACCCAGTGCTAATCGGGGAACCCGGCGTAGGTAAAACAGCAATTGCAGAAGGATTAGCACAACAAATTGTAAACAATGAAATTCCTGAAACTTTACGTGAT
This sequence comes from Bacillus sp. DX3.1, assembly GCF_030292155.1. Lineage (NCBI taxonomy): Bacteria > Bacillati > Bacillota > Bacilli > Caryophanales > Bacillaceae > Bacillus > Bacillus sp. DX3.1. Next base: position 96,992 of record NZ_CP128153.1, read on the forward strand.
AAGCGTGTTATGACATTAGATATGGGAACCGTTGTTGCTGGTACGAAATATCGTGGTGAATTTGAAGATCGCTTAAAGAAAGTAATGGATGAAATTCGCCAAGCGGGTAATATTATCTTATTTATCGATGAACTTCATACATTAATCGGTGCGGGTGGTGCAGAAGGTGCGATTGATGCATCTAATATTTTAAAACCATCTTTAGCGCGCGGGGAACTGCAATGTATTGGGGCGACAACGCTAGATGAATACCGTAAATATATTGAAAAAGATGCAGCATTAGAGCGACGGTTCCAACCGATTCATGTTGATGAACCAAGCTTAGAAGAATCTGTTCAAATTTTAAGAGGATTACGTGATCGTTACGAAGCGCATCACCGTGTTTCTATTACAGATGATGCAATTGAAGCGTCTGTAAAGCTTGCTGACCGTTATATTACAGATCGTTTCTTACCAGATAAGGCAATTGATTTAATCGATGAAGCTGCTTCCAAAGTACGCTTACGTTCTTATACAACACCACCAAATTTAAAAGAACTTGAAGTCAAACTTGAAGAAATTCGCAAAGAAAAGGATGCAGCTGTACAAAGTCAAGAATTTGAGAAGGCAGCTTCCTTACGTGATATGGAACAACGTTTACGTGAAAAATTAGAAGAAACAAAACGCCAATGGAAAGAGCAGCAAGGAAAAGAAAACTCGGAAGTGACAGTAGAAGATATTGCAAATGTCGTTTCTACATGGACGCGTATCCCTGTTTCTAAACTTGCACAAACAGAAACAAATAAATTGTTGAATCTAGAATCCATTTTACATGATCGTGTAATTGGTCAAGATGAAGCGGTTGTTGCGGTAGCAAAAGCAGTGCGCCGTGCGCGAGCTGGTCTGAAGGATCCAAAACGTCCGATTGGCTCATTTATTTTCTTAGGACCGACTGGTGTAGGTAAAACTGAGCTTGCACGTGCGTTAGCAGAATCTATGTTTGGTGATGAGGATGCAATGATCCGTATTGACATGTCTGAGTACATGGAGAAACATTCTACTTCTCGTTTAGTGGGATCTCCTCCAGGATATGTTGGATACGAAGAAGGTGGTCAACTGACAGAAAAAGTTCGTCGTAAACCATATTCTGTTGTTCTATTAGATGAAGTAGAGAAGGCACATCCAGATGTATTTAACATTTTACTGCAAGTGTTAGAGGATGGTCGTTTAACAGATTCTAAAGGACGTACAGTTGATTTCCGTAATACGATTGTAATTATGACATCTAACGTTGGCGCTGAGGCGTTAAAACGTAATAAACATCTTGGTTTTAATGTGCAAGATGAGAGCCGTGATTACTCAGATATGAAAGGAAAAGTAATGGATGAACTGAAAAAGGCATTTCGTCCAGAGTTCTTAAACCGTATCGATGAAATTATTGTCTTCCATATGCTTGAGAAAAAACATATTCAAGAAATTGTAATCCTTCTGGTTAATCAATTAGTGAAACGCTTAAAAGAAAACGAAATTGATTTAGAGTTAACAAGCGCGGCAATTGAAGCCATTGCTGATAAAGGATTTGACCGAGAGTACGGTGCTCGTCCACTCCGCCGAGCAATTCAAAAACATGTGGAGGATCGATTATCAGAAGAGCTTCTAAAAGGAGCGATTGAGAAAGGTCAAAAAGTTGTTTTTGATACTGAAGGAGAATCATTTGTCATTCGCAGTGCAGAAAAGGTAAAATAAGTATAGACAAACGAAGAGGGCTAAATGATAGCCCTCTTTCTTGTACGAGAAAAATATATGTATATATACATATGAAAGTGAAGTGAAGCGTAAAACACAATGGCTAAAAAGAAAACGAAATTTATATGTCAAGAATGTGGGTATCAATCGGCGAAATATATGGGGAAGTGTCCCGGATGCGGGCAATGGAATAAGCTTGTTGAGGAGATAGAACCAGTTGTATCATCACGTCGTATTAACTATGCAAATGCGATTCAATCAGAAGTAACGAAGCCACGTCGTCTTACAGAAGTAGAAACGAAATCAGAAGCACGTATTGAAACGAAATTTCAAGAGTTTAATCGTGTACTTGGTGGAGGAATTGTAGATGGTTCCCTTGTACTTATTGGAGGAGACCCTGGGATTGGAAAATCAACATTATTACTACAAATATCATCGCAACTAGCAGACTCCTCCTATGATGTGTTGTATATATCTGGTGAAGAATCAGCAAAGCAAATTAAAATACGCGCAGATCGTCTGCACGTAAATGGAAATAATTTATTTGTTGTTTCGGAAACAGATTTACAGCGAATTGCAACATATATAGATGAAATGAACCCTTCATTTGTTGTCATTGATTCCATTCAAACGATTCATTTACCGGAAGTGACTTCGGCGCCAGGAAGCGTCGCGCAAGTACGTGAATGTACAGCAGAGTTGATGAAACTTGCAAAAACGAAAGGAATTCCTATTTTTATCGTGGGGCATGTAACGAAAGAAGGGGCGATTGCTGGACCTCGTATGTTAGAGCATATGGTGGATGCGGTTCTTTATTTTGAAGGAGATCGTCATCATACATATCGTATTTTACGAGCAGTAAAAAATCGTTTTGGTTCCACAAATGAAATGGGAATTTTTGAAATGAAGGAATTGGGTCTTTCGGAAGTGTTAAATCCTTCTGAAATATTTCTAGAGGAAAGACCTGTTGGGGTCGCCGGCTCTACAGTTGTTGCTTCTATGGAAGGAACAAGACCTGTGTTAGTAGAAATACAAGCATTAATCTCTCCTACTAGTTTTGGAAATCCGCGAAGAATGGCTACAGGAATCGATCATAATCGTGTATCACTTATTATGGCGGTATTAGAAAAAAGAGCGGGACTATTATTGCAAAATCAAGACGCCTATCTAAAGGTTGCTGGTGGAATAAAGTTAGATGAACCAGCCGTTGACTTAGCGGTTGCCTTAAGTATTGCATCTAGCTTTCGAGATAAACCAACTGCGCCGGGAGATGCTGTGATAGGAGAAGTTGGTTTAACAGGTGAAGTACGGAGGGTATCACGAATTGAACAACGGGTACAAGAAGCGGCTAAATTAGGATTTCAACGAGTTATTATCCCGCGCAAGAATTTGGGTGGCTGGACAATTCCAGATGGGATTGAAGTGGTCGGTGTGTCCAATATAGGAGAGGCGCTTCGTTTGATATTAGGAGGCTAGGCTATGGAAGAAAACAAGCAACGAGTCAAAAGTATGATTAATATTTTACAGCTTGTTGCACCAGGGACACCGTTACGAGAAGGAATAGATAATGTACTTCGTGCGCAAACAGGTGGTTTAATTGTCCTTGGGTACAACGAGCAAATTAAAAGTATTGTCGATGGAGGATTTCACATTAATTGTGCATTCTCCCCTGCGAGCTTATATGAACTAGCAAAAATGGATGGAGCTCTTATTTTAAATGAGACGGGAAGTAAAATTTTAATCGCAAATGCACAGTTGGTTCCGGATGCATCTATTGATTCTATTGAAACAGGGATGCGTCATCGTACTGCAGAGCGAGTGGCAAAGCAAACGGCCAGTCTTGTTGTCGCTATTTCACAAAGGCGTAATGTCATTACGTTATATCAAGGAAGCTTACGTTATACATTAAAAGACATAGGTGTTATTTTGACAAAAGCAAATCAGGCGATTCAAACGTTAGAAAAATATAAAGCAGTATGGAATGATGGTATCACAAATTTGGGTATTCTAGAATTTGAAGAAGTCGTTACACTGTCTGAAGTTGTCCATGTTTTACACAGTGTTGAGATGGTGCTTCGTATTAAGAATGAAATCCTTAGCTATATTCATGAACTGGGGACAGAAGGTAGACTCATTCGGTTACAGCTTACCGAGCTCTTAGCAGATTTGGAAGCAGAGGCAGCGTTATTAATTAAAGATTATTACCAAGAAAAAACGCAAGACCACTATCAAATCCTAAAAAAATTACAAGAACTTGCGAATGCACAGCTATTAGAAGATAGTGATTTAGTCAAACTGCTTGGCTATTCTGGACAAACGAGTTTAGAGGAAAGTGTTACGCCAAGAGGGTACCGGATTGCGAGTAAAATTTCTAGAGTCCCACCTCTGATTATTGAAAATTTAATTAATCGATTTAAAAATCTGCAAGGGATTTGCCGTGCGACCATCAGTGATTTAGATGATGTAGAAGGAATTGGAGAAGTTCGAGCGAAAAAAATACGGGAAGGCTTAAAACGAATCCAAGAGCACCTATATATGAGTAGACACAATTAAGAATATTACATTGATTCCACAATATAACGACACTCAAACATTTTTGGTATATGATATGATATATTGGTAAATAAAGCAATTTATGAAAAGACACGTCCGCTTTTGCATTCGGCGTTTTGAGTAGCAAAACAATGGTTAATAATGAGTAGGAGGTGGTTGGATGTTAAGACGGATCGTACAGCTCTTCTTTTTAGTAATTGGTGGAGCGTTAGGGATTTTTCTGATCCCAAAAGTTATTAATGTATTGGACATTGGTGCAATCCCTTTGCTTGAAGGTTCTTATGTTCGTGCAATTATTGGTGCAATTATTTTATTTTTAACAACATTTTGGCTTGTAGATTATATCGTTCAACTTATTAAACATATTGAGGAAGCCCTTGTAAAGGCTCCTGTAACAGATGTTTTATTTGGCACGCTAGGATTAATTTCAGGTCTTATTGTTGCATATTTAATTTTGATACCAATTCGTGAATTTACAATTCCAGTCATTAGCACCGTATTGCAAATCTTCTTTACACTTTTACTTGGCTATTTAGGATTCCAAGTAGGATTTAAAAAGAGAAATGAATTGCTAGGGTTATTTACATTACCACAGCGCGGAGGTAAGAAGAAGAATAATAATAGCGAAAATGAAGATACAGAAGCAGAAAAGTCTTCTTCACATTGGAAGATACTTGATACAAGTGTAATTATTGACGGACGTATTGCTGATATTTGCCAAACAAAGTTTTTAGAAGGAACAATTGTGATTCCTCAGTTTGTGCTAGAGGAGTTGCAACATATTGCTGATTCTTCCGATGCGTTAAAACGTAATCGTGGCCGAAGAGGATTAGATATACTAAATCGCATTCAAAAGGAAATGCCGATTCCAGTAGAGATTTATGAAGGTGATTTCGAAGACATTCAAGAAGTAGATAGTAAGCTTGTAAAATTAGCGAAAATAACGGGCGGTACTGTTGTAACGAATGATTTTAATTTAAATAAAGTTTCTGAACTACAAGGAGTAACCGTTTTAAATATCAATGATCTAGCCAATGCAATTAAGCCGGTTGTCCTTCCTGGTGAGGAATTAAGCGTGTATGTCGTAAAAGACGGAAAAGAGCAAAATCAAGGTGTTGCCTATTTAGATGACGGCACAATGATTGTCGTAGAAGATGGTAGAGAGTACGTTGGTTCACAACTTGCTGTACTTGTTACGAGTGTACTGCAAACATCGGCTGGTCGCATGATTTTTGCGAAACGTAAATTATTAGAAAAAGCATTGTAAGTAGAGGGTTATTAGCATGTATACATTAATTATTCCAGCAGCAGGCCAAGGAAAACGAATGGGTGCTGGTAAAAATAAATTGTTTTTACTTATTAATGAAGTACCTATTATTGTGCATACATTACGTGCTTTTGAGAAAGATGAAGCATGTAAAAATATTATTATGGCGATTAATGAAGAAGAACGTTCTTATTTTTCCGAATTAATTCAGACATATCGTATTCAAAAGAGTGTTCAGTTTATTCATGGTGGAGCTGAAAGACAAGATAGCGTGTATAATGCGCTTCAACACGTAGAACATGTCGATTATGTCCTAGTACATGATGGGGCACGTCCATTTGTGACGAGCAAAATGATTCATCATGTATTGGAAGCAGCGAAGCAAAAGGGTGCCTCGATTTGTGCGGTACCTGTTAAAGACACGGTGAAAAAAGTAGAACAGAATACGGTGGTTGAAACAGTTGAACGTTCTCAGTTAAGAGCGGTACAAACACCCCAAGGATTTTATGTTCCGCTTTTATTGGAAGCACATAAGAGTGCGAAACAAGGATGCTTCTTTGGCACGGATGACGCGAGTCTAATAGAGCGGTTAGGTGAAAAAGTAGGTGTAGTAGAGGGGAGTTACTACAATATTAAGGTAACAACTCCTGAAGATTTATTGATTGCCGAAAGTTTTCTACGTGTTCAGTAGAAATGGTTGCGGTGGTATAATATGCTAAGAAAAGCTCGGTAGTTGCCGGGCTTTTCTTAATAGAGTCATCGATATAATATAAGTTCATAAAGTTCAGTAGTTTAGCTCAAGGAGGATGTAAAAATGTTTCGAATTGGACAAGGTTTTGATGTACACGAATTTGCAGAAGAAAGACCATTAATTCTAGGTGGAATTACAATTCCATATGAAAAAGGATTGTTAGGTCACTCAGATGCGGATGTACTTTTACATACAATTGCTGATGCATGTCTAGGAGCAATTGCTGCAGGTGACATCGGAAAGCATTTTCCGGATACAGATCCTGCCTTTAAAGATGCAGACTCAGCTGTGTTACTACAAAAAGTTTGGGAGTTTGTACGTGAGCAAGGATATGAATTAGGAAATTTAGATTGTACAATTATTGCACAGAAACCAAAAATGGCACCATATATTGAAAGTATGCGTAAACGTATTAGTGAATTGCTAGAAACGTCTATAGACAATATTAATGTGAAAGCAACAACAACTGAAAAATTAGGATTTACGGGAAGAGAAGAAGGAATTGCTTCTCAAGCAGTTGTATTATTACAGAAAAAATAGTTGTTTTTGAGTTGTAAGATGGATAATCGTATTTTTTTGGTGTACAATTATAGAATGTGTTGACATTAAGATTGGAAGGTGTACCAACTATGGAAAAGCAAGTGAGAGTGCGCTATGCGCCAAGTCCAACAGGACACTTACATATCGGAAATGCGCGTACGGCATTATTTAATTATTTATTTGCTCGTCATCAAAATGGCAAGTTCATTATTCGTATTGAAGATACTGATGTAAAACGTAACGTTGCTGGCGGTGAGGAAAGTCAATTAAAATACTTGAAATGGCTCGGTATGGACTGGGATGAAGGTGTTGATGTTGGCGGTGAATATGGACCGTATCGTCAAATGGAACGTTTAGATATTTATAAAAAGTTATATGAAGATTTATTAGAGCGTGGTTTAGCTTATAAATGTTATATGACAGAAGAAGAGCTAGAAGCAGAGCGTGAAGGACAAATCGCTCGCGGTGAAACACCTCGTTATGCAGGAAATCACCGTGATTTAACAGAAGAACAAGAGAAACAATTTGAAGCGGAAGGTCGTATTCCGAGCATTCGTTTCCGCGTGCCAGCAGACCGCGACTATACATTCAAAGATATCGTAAAGGATGAAGTAGCTTTCCACTCAAATGATTTTGGTGACTTCGTTATTGTGAAAAAAGATGGTATTCCAACTTACAACTTTGCAGTAGCAGTAGACGATCATTTAATGGAAATTACACATGTTCTTCGTGGTGATGATCATATCTCTAATACGCCGAAACAAATGATGATTTATGAAGCATTTGGATGGGATATCCCGGAATTCGGACATATGACATTAATCGTAAACGAAAGTCGCAAAAAATTAAGTAAACGCGATGAATCCATTATTCAATTCATTGAACAATATGAATCGCTTGGATATCTTCCAGAAGCAATCTTTAACTTTATCGCATTACTAGGTTGGTCACCAGTAGGAGAAGAAGAAATCTTCTCTAAAGATGAGTTTATCGAAATGTTTGATGCAGCTCGTTTATCAAAATCACCTGCATTATTCGATTCTCAAAAATTAAAATGGATGAACAACCAATATATGAAAAAGCAAGATCTAGATGGTGTTGTTGAGCTAAGCTTGCCACATTTAGTGAAAGCTGGTCGCGTAAGTGAAAACCTAAGTGAACAAGAAATGAATTGGGTTCGCGATGTAATAGCTTTATATCATGATCAAATGAGTTTTGGCGCTGAAATTGTAGAACTTTCTGACATGTTCTTCAAAGACCATGTGGACTATGAAGAAGAAGGACAAGAAGTATTAAAAGGTGAGCAAGTACCAGAAGTACTTCGCGCATTTGCAGCAGGACTAGAAGCATTAGAAGAAGTAGAGCCTGCAGCAATTAAAGCTACAATTAAAGCTGTTCAAAAAGAGACTGGTCATAAAGGTAAAGGTTTATTTATGCCAATTCGTGTTGCGACTACTGGTCAAACACATGGTCCAGAACTTCCGAATGCAATTGCATTGCTTGGAAAAGAAAAAGTTTTAAATCGTATTCATAAAGTAATTGGTTAACATTTTACGAATTTAGAAATATAATAAAAATACTTAAAACCTAATAAGGAAAAGCGACGAGAAGGAGAAGTAGAAAATCAGGCTTTTTACAGAGAGAACCACCATTTGGCTGGAAGTGGTTTATAAGCGGATTTTTGAAATGCCCCTTCGAGTCTTCTGCCCAACAACGAAGAGTTTCGGGAAACGTCATCAGGACGTAAAGTAAGCAGAAGCGGTATAAACCGTTATCATGGATGAGTTTGGGGTTTTTTTAAAAACCTAAACAGAGTGGAACCGCGCTTGAAAAGCGTCTCTGTCTATTGACAGAGGCGCTTTTTTTTATACCATGTAATTGGGTATGAGTATAAGCCTTTACACAGTTGGATAAAGAATAGGTAACAAGTGAGGGACAATTGTTAGCGATAGATCGGTTCACTCGGAAAAGCGGCCCATAAAGTGAAACTTCCATCAGTGGGAGTTTTTGATTCCCTACTGATGAAAAGCTATCACCAATCAGGCTCTTACGGATAGTTATTCTCCACCTAACTTTATTGTTTTTTTCGGATTTTGAGGTGAAGGTTTTACTACCCGTTATAGCGGGATAAAAGGGGAGGGGACGTCGATGTTTAAGAGACTTCGAGAGGATATTGAAGTCGTTTTTGAACAAGATCCAGCGGCGCGGAGTTATTTTGAAGTTATTTTAACTTACTCTGGATTACATGCAATTTGGGCACATCGAATTGCGCATGCCTTTTATAAACGGAATTTTTTCTTTATTGCACGTTCTGTTTCACAGGTTAGTCGTTTTTTTACCGGCATTGAGATACATCCAGGGGCCACAATTGGTCGCCGCTTTTTTATTGACCATGGCATGGGAGTTGTAATTGGGGAAACGTGCGAAATTGGAGATAATGTAACCATCTATCAAGGGGTTACGTTAGGTGGTACAGGGAAAGAAAAAGGAAAGCGTCATCCGACGATTCAAGATAATGTATTAATTGCAACAGGCGCGAAAGTACTCGGATCAATTACGGTTGGGGAAAATGCCAAAATTGGTGCCGGGTCTGTCGTATTGAAAGAAGTTCCAGCTCATTCTACAGTTGTAGGTATTCCTGGGCGCGTCAAGGTTCAAAATGGAGTGAAAGTAGGTCAAGAGTTAAATCATGCTGATCTACCAGATCCAATCTTTGATAAATTGAAAGTGATGGAAGAAGAGCTTGAACAATTAAAAAAGCAACTTGCAGTGAAAATGGAAAGGAAGGACGAAAATGACTATTCACATTTATAATACGTTAACGCGTCAAAAAGAAGAATTTGTTCCATTAGAAGAAAATAAAGTGAAGATGTATGTATGCGGACCGACAGTATACAATTATATTCACATTGGAAATGCAAGGCCACCTATGGTATTCGATACAGTGCGTCGCTACCTAGAACATAAAGGTTATGAGGTGCAATACGTTTCTAACTTTACAGATGTGGATGATAAGTTGATTAAAGCAGCAAATGAACTAGGAGAAGACGTTCCAACAATTGCAGATCGTTTTGTTGAAGCGTACTTTGAAGATGTAACTGCACTAGGTTGCAAGCATGCAACTGTTCATCCTCGTGTAACAGAAAATATGGATATTATTATCGAGTTTATTCAAGAGCTTGTGAATAAAGGATATGCATATGAATCTGAAGGTGATGTGTATTACAAAACAAAGGAATTTGAAGGTTACGGTAAACTGTCACATCAACCAATTGCAGACTTACGTCATGGTGCACGTATTGAAATTGGTGAGAAGAAACAAGATCCATTGGACTTTGCTTTATGGAAAGCTGCGAAAGAAGGCGAAATCTTCTGGGAGAGTCCGTGGGGGAAAGGTCGTCCTGGATGGCATATTGAATGCTCTGCGATGGCGCGTAAATATTTAGGTGATACAATTGACATTCATGCTGGTGGGCAGGATTTAGCGTTCCCACACCACGAGAATGAAATTGCACAATCAGAAGCGCTGACGGGAAAAACATTTGCACGCTACTGGATGCATAATGGATATATTAATATTAACAATGAAAAAATGTCTAAATCGCTAGGGAACTTCATTTTAGTTCACGATATTATTAAGCAATATAATCCGCAATTAATTCGCTTCTTTATGTTATCTGTTCACTATCGTCATCCAATTAACTTTAGTGAAGAATTATTACAGAATACGAATAATGGGTTAGAGCGTATTAAAACGGCATACGGTAATTTAAAACATCGCATGGAAAGCAGTACGGATTTAACGGATCATAACGAGAAATGGTTGGCTGAAATGGAGAAATTCCAAGTTGCATTTGAAGCAGCGATGGATGATGATTTTAATACAGCAAACGCAGTGACAGAATTATATAACTTAGCAAACCATGCAAATCAATATTTACTAGAAGAGCATACATCAAAAGCTGTGCTTGAGGCGTATGTAAAACAGTTTGAAACATTATTTGGCATCTTAGGATTAGAATTAACAAAAGAAGAATTACTTGATGAAGAGATTGAAATGTTAATTCAAAAACGTATTGAAGCTCGTAAAAATCGTGATTTCGCATTATCAGATCAAATTCGCGATGATTTAAAAGAGCGTAATATTATTTTAGAAGATACAGCACAAGGTACAAGATGGAAAAGAGGATAAACATGATTGATGCAAAGCAATTGAATAGCTTAGCGTTAGCATATATGGGTGATGCGGTATATGAACAATATATCCGCCATCACCTCCTTCAAAAAGGAACGGTTCGTCCCAATCAACTACATCGTTTAGGGACAAGCTTTGTTTCAGCAAAGGCGCAGGCGAAAGTTGTTTATTATTTTTTAGAGACGGCATTTCTAACAGAGGAAGAAGATGCGGTACTACGAAGAGGACGTAATGCGAATTCTGGTACTGTTCCAAAAAATACGGATGTACAAACGTATCGCTATAGTACTGCCTTTGAGGCATTGCTCGGCTATCATTATTTATTGAACAATCGTGAACGATTAGAAGAGCTTGTATATAAAGCAATTGATGTATTAGAGGTAAAGGAAGGAGACACATCAACATGAGTAGTGAATACATTATCGGCCGTAACCCTGTAATTGAAGCGTTACGATCAGGACGAGATATTAATAAGATTTGGATTGCAGAAGGTGCTACCAAAGGACAAGTGCAAATTGTATTAGCGTTAGCGAAAGAGAATAAAATTATTTTGCAGCATGCACCAAAGAAAAAATTAGATCAGCTTGTTGAAGGAAATCATCAAGGGGTGATTGCACAAGTTGCGGCATATCAGTATGCGGAATTAGAAGATTTATTTGAGGTGGCTGCTAAGCGTAACGAAGATCCGTTCTTCTTAATTCTTGATGAAATTGAAGATCCACATAACCTAGGATCTATTATGCGTACAGCAGATGCAACCGGAGCGCATGGGATTATTATTCCAAAGCGCCGAGCAGTTGGATTAACGGCATCGGTTGCAAAGGCTTCAACGGGAGCAATTGAATACATTCCAGTTGCTCGTGTGACAAATCTATCACGAACAATTGATGAGTTAAAGGAACGTGGTCTTTGGATTGCGGGCACAGATGCAAAAGGGAAAACAGATTATCGCAACTTAGATGGCAATATGCCGATTGGATTAGTAATTGGTAGTGAAGGGAAAGGTATGAGCCGTATTATTGGTGAAAAGTGTGATTTCCTTATTCATTTACCAATGGTTGGTAAAGTTACATCCTTAAATGCTTCAGTAGCTGCTAGTCTGCTAATGTACGAGGTATATCGCAAACGTCACCAGATTGGTAAGTAAAAATGGACGATATTTTAATCGTTGACGGTTATAACATTATTGGGGCTTGGAGCGATTTGAAACAACTTAGGGATGTGGATTTACAAGCATCAAGGGATGCGTTGATTGATAAAATGGCGGATTATCAAGGATACACAGGAACAAAAGTGATGATTGTATTTGATGCCTACACTGTTCAGGGTATTGAGAAGAAGATGAAGCAAGCGCGTGTTGATGTTATATTTACAAGAAAAAATCAAACGGCCGATGAAAAAATTGAGCAGCTTGCAATTGAACTCCGCAATATAAATACACAAATTTATGTTGCGACTTCAGATTACACAGAGCAGTGGGTTATTTTTGGTCAAGGTGCATTGCGAAAATCAGCCCGTGAGTTAGAGCTGGAGGTTAAGACGATGGAGCAGCAAGTACGTCGTCAAACACAAGAAGTGAAAGAAAAACAGCCAGCTATGCGAACGATATTTAGTAAGGATATTACAGAAAAGTTAGAAAAATTAAGGCGGGGAGAGCGTTGAAGCATTGACGCTCTTCAAGTATTTACTGTATAATATTTCTAAATAAATAGCGGTCGGAGGGATCAGGGTGGAAGCAAGCTTCGTGAGTACCAACAACGTTACGTTTCGCGATTTAGAGGATGAGGCAATAGTTGAGTTAGTTCGACAAGGTAATATCGATGCCCTTGAATATTTGATTCATAAGTACAAAAACTTTGTTCGTGCAAAATCAAGATCGTATTTTTTAGTGGGTGCCGATCGGGAAGATATTGTTCAAGAGGGTATGATTGGATTGTTTAAAGCGATTCGTGATTATAAAGAGGACAAGCTATCTTCTTTTAAAGCGTTTGCTGAACTGTGCATTACCCGTCAAATTATCACCGCTATTAAGACGGCAACAAGACAAAAACATATTCCTTTAAATTCCTATGTTTCTTTGGACAAACCGATTTATGATGAGGAATCTGATCGTACGCTATTAGATGTTATTTCAGAGTCGAAAGTGACCGATCCTGAAGAAATGATTATTAGTCAGGAAGAGTATAGTGACATAGAATTAAAAATATCTGAATTATTAAGCGATTTAGAAAGGAAAGTCCTTTCTTTATATTTAGATGGTCGCTCTTATCAAGAGATTTCAGAGCAGCTCAATCGTCATGTGAAATCAATTGATAATGCGCTGCAACGTGTAAAAAGAAAATTAGAACGTTATATGGAAATGAGAGAAAATACAACTTTAAATTCATAGTGTATGTTGCAGGGGAGATGGTTCTCCTGTATTCTTTTTTTACGAGGGACTAAGCGGCATGTCATTGACATTGTCTTTTATTGTATGATACATTTTTAACAGAACTCCCCTTCCATAAGCATTTCTAGGGCATATCCTAGGTGTTAGGGAGGAGATGAATGGTAATCACGTGTAATACGAAGTTTCTATTTCTTTTTTATTTTTGCAACAAGGATTAGAATAATTACCTGGAGAATGAATGAAACTGTAGGGCAAGCTTGTGTCCAAACAGTATAAATGACGCCTGTGGAGAGTATGTAAGGCTACTTGAATATCTCAATCAGCAATGCTCTATGAAACAGGAAGCTCCTTCTTCAAACGACTTGTTAGTGTGTTAAGGCGGGGTCATTCACAGACATAATGTTACAAGGTTGGTGTAACAAATGAGAAAAAAAGTTGTGCTCTCATGTGAAGAGTGTAAGAATCGAAACTACTCCACAATGAAAGATACGAGCTCGACAGAGCGACTTGAGATAAAGAAATTTTGTAAAACATGCAATATGCATACAGTTCACAAGGAAACAAAATAAATAATTGAAACAATACACTGGAGGTCCAGCAAATGCGTTTAACGAACTTTTTCGGCGATGTAGGTCGCGAAATGAAAAAAGTAAGTTGGCCCAAAAAAGATGAATTACTTCGTTCGACAGTTACTGTTATTGCGACAGTTGCATTTTTTGCGATTTTCTTTGCAGTAGTTGATATGGGGATTTCTTCTTTAATTCGGTTAATTCTTGAATAAGAAGCACTTATCCATGATATAATGTTATTTATACGAACTGTGTAAAAGCCCGGTGAACGGGTTTTTTCATTTGCACAAAAAAATGTACGTCAGGGAGGGAAGGACGCTCGTCCTAAATGAATGGAAAAAAGTTGGTATGTTGTCCATACTTATTCTGGATATGAAAATAAAGTAAAAGCAAACCTGGAGAAACGTGTAGAATCAATGGGGATGCAAGATAAAATTTTCCGTGTTGTTGTTCCGGAAGAAGTAGAAGTAGAAATGAAAAACGGGAAAGAAAAATTAACAAAACGAAAAGTATTCCCGGGTTATGTATTAGTTGAACTAATTATGACGGATGATTCTTGGTACGTTGTTCGTAATACGCCAGGTGTAACAGGTTTTGTTGGATCTTCTGGATCAGGTTCAAAACCATCTCCTCTATTAGAAGAGGAAGTTGTTACCATCATGAAGCATATGGGAATGGACAATGAAGTGGTTGATTTCGACTTTGAACTTCATGAAACGGTGCGTGTAAATGAAGGGCCATTCGCGAACTATACAGGTGCGATTGAAGAAATAGATATGGAAAAACAAAAAATAAAAGTGCTTGTAGATATGTTTGGTCGTGAAACGCCAGTTGAGCTCGACTTCCACCAAATAGAAAAATTATAAAATGAAACTTGAAATGAATTGTAAAAAGTGATAATATCTTTTAAGTCAGTACGTCTTCGGTAACGGAGACGTTTTTTGAAAAGATTTTATCGCTACAGATAAAATATGAAGTGGGAGGGCAAAAATTAATTGCCCAATTGACCACATCACGGACTTAAGGAGGTGTGTCTCGTGGCTAAAAAGGTAATTAAAATGGTAAAACTTCAAATTCCTGCAGGTAAAGCTAACCCAGCGCCACCAGTTGGTCCAGCATTAGGACAAGCGGGTGTTAACATCATGGGCTTCTGTAAAGAGTTCAACGCTCGTACAGCAGATCAAGCTGGTCTAATCATTCCTGTTGAAATTACGGTATTCGAAGACCGTTCATTCACTTTCATTACTAAAACTCCTCCTGCTGCTGTTCTTCTTAAGAAAGTAGCTGGTATTGAGTCTGGTTCTGGTGAACCAAACCGTAATAAAGTGGCAACTGTTAAGCGTGATAAAGTACGCGAAATCGCTGAAACTAAAATGCCTGACCTAAACGCTGCTAGCGTAGAAGCTGCAATGCGTATGGTTGAAGGTACTGCACGCAGTATGGGCATCGTTATCGAAGACTAATTCGATTTGTTTTTTTGTAAAAAAGGTTGCGGGTCTGGAATTCCAATTCGCAACCTTTATTATCGTAAATGAAAAGTGTTTTTAAATAAAAGGGTGGGCGCACATCCTCGATCATGTCGGAAAGAAGGCGTAAACGTGGGAGGTTATTCCGCTAAAACCACATTCAAGGAGGAAATAAACATGGCTAAAAGAGGTAAAAAGTACGTAGAAGCTGCGAAGCTTGTTGATCGTGCAACTGCTTATTCTGCAACAGAAGCAGTAGAATTAGTAAAGAAAACAAATACAGCTAAATTTGATGCAACTGTAGAAGCTGCATTCCGTTTAGGTGTTGACCCTAAGAAAGCTGACCAACAAATTCGTGGTGCAGTTGTTCTTCCACACGGTACTGGTAAAGTACAACGTGTATTAGTATTTGCTAAAGGCGAAAAAGCGAAAGAAGCAGAAGCTGCTGGCGCTGACTTCGTAGGCGATGCTGACTACATCGGTAAAATCCAACAAGGTTGGTTCGGTTTTGACGTAGTAGTGGCAACTCCTGACATGATGGGTGAAGTTGGTAAACTTGGTCGCGTATTAGGACCTAAAGGTTTAATGCCAAACCCTAAAACTGGAACAGTTACTTTCGACGTAACAAAAGCAGTTAACGAAATCAAAGCTGGTAAAGTTGAATACCGCGTTGATAAAGCTGGTAATATCCACGTGCCAATCGGTAAAGTGTCATTCGAAGATGCTAAATTAGTAGAAAACTTCAAAACAATCGCTGATACGCTATTAAAAGCGAAACCAGCTGCTGCAAAAGGTACTTACATGAAGAATGCAACTGTTGCTTCTACAATGGGACCTGGCGTACGTGTAGACGTTTCTACTATCGCGTAAAATTTGGAAGTTGACTTCGTGAAGAAGTTTTAATATAATCATTTATGTTGTGAATTTAAATAGTGTACCGTAGACAGTAGGCGCCAATGCGGCTTAATTTCCTACCTAGGTGTGAATATACGAAACGGAATTTTTTTCTGTGACTATATGCCTCCATGTCTACAATTGGGCATGGAGGTTTTTTAGTGCACTTTCGGTACATCTTCTATATAATCTACAGGAGGTGTAATAACATGAGCAAAGCAATCGAATCTAAACAACAAGTTGTAACTGAAATCGCTGAAAAACTTCGCGATAGTAAATCTACAATCGTTGTTGACTACCGTGGTTTAACAGTATCTGAAGCAACTGAATTACGTAAAAACTTACGTGAAGCTGGCGTTGAGTTCAAAGTTTACAAAAACTCTTTAACTCGTCGTGCTGCAGAATCTGCTGAAATGGCTGAGTTAAATGAATTCTTAACGGGACCAAACGCAATCGCGTTCAGTAACGAGGATGTAATTGCTCCTGCGAAAGTATTAAACGACTTCGCTAAAGATCATGAAGCTTTAGAAATTAAAGCAGGCGTAATCGAAGGTAAACTTGTATCACTTGATGAGGTTAAAGCTATCGCTACTCTTCCATCACGTGAAGGCTTACTTTCTATGCTTCTTAGCGTTCTTCAAGCTCCAATGCGTGGTCTTGCAATCGCTACTAAAGCAGTTGCAGATCAAAAAGAAGAGCAAGGCGCTTAATTTTCAAAAGATAATTACGTGTTATCGATAAAACAATAAGAACCTAATTAAGGGAGGATATTTACAATGACTAAAGAACAAATCATTGAAGCAGTTAAATCTATGACTGTATTAGAACTTAACGACCTAGTAAAAGCTATCGAGGAAGAATTCGGCGTAACTGCTGCTGCTCCTGTAGCTGTAGCTGGTGGCGCTGGTGAAGCTGCTGCTGAGCAAACTGAATTTGATGTTGTACTTGCTAGCGCAGGCGCACAAAAAATCAAAGTTATCAAAGTTGTTCGTGAAATCACTGGTCTTGGCTTAAAAGAAGCTAAAGAAGTAGTTGACAACACTCCAAAAGCAGTTAAAGAAGGCGCTTCTAAAGAAGAAGCTGAAGAAATCAAAGCTAAACTTGAAGAAGTTGGCGCTTCTGTAGAAGTTAAGTAATTAACTTTTGAAGCTATAAAAAAGCTCGCTCTTATGCGGGCTTTTTTTTTAACTGTAAAGAAAAGAGGTGGCCACGTGGCAGACCATTATTTTTCTAATGACCCTTCTAGTAAAAGTGATCGTAAACGATGGGAGTATACATTGAGAGGAAATCAATTTATTTTCTTATCTGATCATGGGGTGTTTTCGAAAAACGAGGTAGACTTTGGTTCTCGTCTTTTAATTGAAGCATTTCAAATGCCAGATGTTCGAGGCGATGTGTTAGATGTTGGGTGTGGATATGGTCCGATTGGTTTGTCGTTAGCAAAAGAGTCTCAAGGGCGCGAGGTTCATATGGTGGATGTGAATGAAAGAGCACTTGAACTTGCGAAAGAAAACGCTGCTAATAATAAAATCGGGAATGTCCGCATTTATCAAAGTAGTGTCTATGAGAATATTGATGGACAATACGCTGCGATTCTATCTAATCCGCCAATTCGTGCAGGTAAGCATGTTGTGCATGAGATTTTAGAAAAGGCTGTCGATCATCTTGTCCCTGGCGGCGAACTTTGGATTGTTATTCAAAAGAAGCAAGGGGCACCATCTGCAATGAAAAAACTAGAAGCAGTGTTTTCTGAAGTGGACGTTGTAGAAAAGAAAAAAGGATATTATATCATAAAATCAAAAAAACGTTGACGGTTATTTTTGGCTATGTTAACATTATACAATGCCAATATATGATTTTCTGCGTTGAGAAAGATGTATATTTTTGTTTCTCTTGGAAAAGATAGTAAAATCAGCAGATTATGAAACAGAATGATGGTTTTCTTATAGAAGCCATTTTTCTTTTTTGAGCAGCTAGAAATACTCAACGTATCTATCTTTAAGAGAAAAAAGCTACGCTAAGTGCGTTAGCTGTATTTATTTGTGATTTTGCACATTTTTTGTGCATTTATAATACTCATGATTTGAGGGGTGAAGCAGTTGACAGGTCAACTAGTTCAATACGGACGCCACCGCCAACGAAGAAGTTATGCCCGTATTAGTGAAGTATTAGAGTTACCAAATCTTATCGAAATTCAAACCTCTTCTTATCAGTGGTTTCTTGATGAGGGTTTGCGAGAAATGTTCCAAGACATTTCTCCGATTGAAGACTTTACGGGAAATCTATCGCTTGAATTTATCGACTACAGTTTAGGTGAACCGAAATACTCTGTAGAAGAATGCAAAGAGCGTGATGTGACGTATGCAGCACCACTTCGTGTGAAAGTTCGTCTAATCAATAAAGAAACTGGTGAAGTAAAAGAACAAGATGTGTTCATGGGAGATTTCCCACTCATGACAGAGACTGGAACATTCGTAATTAACGGTGCAGAACGTGTTATCGTTTCCCAGTTAGTTCGCTCTCCAAGCGTATACTATAGTGGCAAAGTGGATAAAAACGGAAAACGTGGTTTTACTGCTACTGTAATTCCAAACCGCGGAGCTTGGTTAGAGTATGAAACAGATGCTAAGGATGTTGTATATGTGCGTATTGACCGTACGCGTAAACTTCCTGTAACTGTTTTGTTACGCGCATTAGGGTTTGGCTCTGATCAAGAAATCACCGAGCTTTTAGGTGATAACGAATACTTAAGCAATACGCTAGAAAAAGACAACACAGACAGCACAGAAAAAGCATTGCTCGAAATTTATGAGCGTCTACGTCCTGGTGAACCACCAACAGTAGAAAATGCGAAAAGCTTGCTTGTTTCTCGCTTCTTCGATCCGAAGCGTTACGATTTAGCGAATGTAGGTCGCTATAAAATTAACAAAAAACTGCACATTAAAAACAGATTGTTTAACCAACGCTTAGCTGAAACGTTAGTAGATCCAGAAACTGGAGAAATTTTAGCAGCAGAAGGAACAATCTTAGATCGTCGTACACTAGATCGCATTTTACCTTACTTAGAGAAAAACATTGGATTCAAAACAGCGAAACCAATGGGTGGAGTGGTAGAAGGCGATGTTGAGCTGCAATCTATTAAGATTTATGCTCCGGAGTCAGACGGTGAACGTTCTATCAATGTGATTGGGAATGCAAATATCACTCGTGATGTAAAACACATCACACCAGGCGATATCCTTGCTTCTATTAGCTACTTCTTTAACTTACTGTATAAAGTAGGGGATACAGATGATATTGACCATTTAGGTAACCGTCGTCTACGTTCTGTAGGAGAGTTATTACAAAACCAATTCCGTATCGGTCTTTCTCGTATGGAACGTGTTGTTCGTGAGAGAATGTCGATTCAAGATACAAATGCAATTACACCGCAAGCATTAATTAACATTCGCCCGGTTATTGCATCTATTAAAGAGTTCTTCGGAAGTTCTCAGTTATCTCAGTTCATGGACCAAACAAACCCATTAGCAGAGTTAACTCATAAACGAAGACTATCTGCATTAGGACCCGGTGGTTTAACGCGTGAGCGCGCAGGCTTTGAAGTACGTGACGTTCACTATTCTCACTATGGTCGTATGTGTCCGATTGAAACGCCAGAGGGACCGAACATTGGTTTGATTAACTCGTTATCTTCGTTCGCGAAAGTAAATGAGTTTGGTTTCATTGAAACGCCATACCGTCGTGTTGATCCAGAGACTGGTCGTGTAACAACACATGTAGACTATTTAACAGCAGATGAACAAGATAATTATGTTGTAGCACAGGCAAATGCACGTTTATCTGAAGAAGGGGACTTCCTTGATGAAGATGTTGTAGCACGTTTCCGCGATGAGAACGTTGTGGTAAAACGTGAGCGCATTGACTACATGGATATCTCTCCGAAACAGGTAGTTTCTGCAGCGACAGCTTGTATTCCGTTCTTAGAAAACGATGACTCCAACCGTGCACTTATGGGTGCGAACATGCAACGTCAGGCGGTTCCGTTAATGAATCCGGAATCTCCGATTGTAGGTACAGGTATGGAGTACGTATCAGCAAAAGATTCAGGTGCTGCAGTAATCTGTAAACATCCTGGTACTGTTGAACGCGTAGAAGCACGTGAAGTTTGGGTGCGTCGTTATATAGAAGTAGACGGTCAAAAAGTAAAAGGCGATTTAGATCGCTATAAAATGCTGAAATTCATTCGTTCTAACCAAGGAACTTGCTACAACCAACGTCCAATCGTAAGTGTTGGAGATCAAGTTGTAAAAGGTGAAATCCTTGCGGATGGTCCTTCTATGGAAAAAGGTGAACTAGCACTTGGACGTAACGTGCTTGTTGGCTTTATGACATGGGACGGTTATAACTACGAGGATGCGATCATTATGAGTGAGCGCCTTGTAAAAGATGATGTGTACACTTCTATTCATATTGAAGAATATGAGTCAGAAGCTCGTGATACGAAGCTTGGACCAGAAGAAATCACACGTGACATTCCGAACGTTGGGGAAGATGCACTTCGCAACCTTGACGAACGTGGTATTATCCGCGTCGGTGCAGAAGTAAAAGACGGAGATCTACTTGTTGGTAAAGTAACACCAAAAGGTGTAACAGAATTAACAGCAGAAGAACGTTTATTACATGCAATCTTCGGTGAAAAAGCACGTGAAGTACGTGATACATCACTACGTGTACCACACGGTGGTGGCGGTATTATCTTAGACGTGAAAGTATTCAACCGCGAAGATGGCGATGAATTGCCACCAGGTGTGAATCAACTTGTACGTGCATATATCGTTCAAAAACGTAAAATTTCTGAAGGTGACAAGATGGCTGGTCGTCATGGTAACAAAGGTGTTATCTCCCGTATTTTACCGGAAGAAGATATGCCTTACTTACCAGATGGTACACCAATCGATATCATGTTGAACCCATTAGGGGTACCATCTCGTATGAATATCGGTCAGGTGTTAGAGCTTCATCTTGGTATGGCAGCAAGATACCTTGGTATCCATGTTGCAACACCAGTATTCGATGGTGCTCGTGAGGAAGATGTATGGGGAACAATCGAAGAAGCTGGTATGGCAAATGATGCTAAGACAGTTCTATATGATGGACGTTCTGGTGAGCCGTTCGACAACCGCGTATCTGTTGGTGTCATGTATATGATCAAACTTGCGCACATGGTTGACGACAAACTTCATGCTCGTTCTACTGGACCATACTCACTTGTAACGCAGCAGCCTCTTGGAGGTAAAGCACAGTTCGGTGGACAACGTTTCGGTGAGATGGAGGTTTGGGCACTTGAAGCTTACGGTGCTGCTTATACTCTTCAAGAAATCTTAACAGTGAAGTCTGACGATGTTGTTGGCCGTGTGAAGACATACGAAGCGATTGTTAAAGGCGAAAATGTTCCAGAGCCAGGTGTTCCGGAATCATTTAAAGTGTTAATTAAAGAGCTACAAAGCTTAGGTATGGATGTTAAGATGATGTCTAGCGATGATACAGAAATTGAAATGCGTGATACTGAAGATGATGATCATCAATCCGCAGATAAATTAAATGTAGAAGTTGAGACAACGAAGGAATAATTGGGATAACCTGTAGACTAAAAGGGAGGTAGGCCCCTTGATAGATGTAAATAACTTTGAATATATGAAGATTGGACTTGCTTCACCCGACAAGATTCGCTCTTGGTCATACGGTGAAGTAAAGAAACCAGAAACAATTAACTATCGTACGTTAAAGCCTGAAAAAGATGGCTTATTCTGCGAGCGTATTTTCGGACCGCAAAAAGACTGGGAATGTCATTGCGGAAAGTATAAACGTGTACGTTATAAAGGTGTAGTTTGTGATCGATGTGGCGTTGAAGTAACGCGTGCAAAAGTTCGTCGTGAACGTATGGGTCACATTGAATTAGCTGCTCCTGTATCTCATATTTGGTATTTCAAAGGTATCCCAAGCCGCATGGGACTTGTCTTAGACATGTCCCCTCGCGCGCTTGAAGAAGTAATTTATTTCGCTTCTTATGTTGTAACAGAAAGTGGAGATACACCACTTGATAAGAAGCAATTACTTTCTGAAAAAGAATACCGTGCGTATCGTGACCGATACGGTAGCACATTCCAAGCTGCTATGGGTGCAGAAGCAATTAGAAAGTTATTACAAGATATCGATTTAGATAAAGAAGTAGACTTCTTAAAAGAAGAGTTAAAAACAGCGCAAGGACAACGTCGTACTCGTGCTATTAAACGTCTAGAAGTATTAGAAGCATTCCGTAACTCTGGAAATGCACCATCTTGGATGATCCTAGAAGTTCTTCCGGTTATCCCGCCAGAGCTTCGTCCAATGGTACAGCTAGATGGTGGACGTTTTGCAACTTCTGATTTAAATGACTTATATCGTCGTGTAATTAACCGTAACAATCGTTTAAAACGTTTATTGGACTTAGGTGCACCTAGCATCATCGTTCAAAACGAAAAACGTATGTTACAAGAAGCTGTAGATGCATTAATCGATAATGGTCGTCGTGGCCGTCCAGTTACTGGACCAGGTAACCGTCCGTTAAAATCACTTTCTCACATGTTGAAAGGTAAACAAGGACGTTTCCGTCAAAACTTACTAGGTAAACGTGTTGATTACTCTGGCCGTTCCGTTATCGTTGTAGGACCGAACTTAAAGATGTATCAATGTGGTTTACCAAAAGAAATGGCGCTTGAACTGTTCAAACCTTTCGTTATGAAAGATTTAGTGGAAAAAGGTTTAGCACACAATATCAAGAGTGCGAAACGTAAAATTGAGCGTGTACAACCTGAGGTTTGGGATGTTTTAGAATCTGTGATTAAAGAACACCCGGTGCTTCTAAACCGTGCTCCAACACTTCACCGTCTTGGTATCCAAGCGTTCGAACCTACATTAGTAGAAGGACGTGCAATCCGTCTTCACCCACTTGTATGTACTGCATACAACGCGGACTTTGACGGTGACCAAATGGCGGTTCACGTTCCGTTATCATCAGAGGCACAAGCAGAAGCTCGTCTTCTTATGTTAGCGGCACAAAACATCTTGAACCCGAAAGACGGAAAACCAGTTGTTACACCATCTCAGGATATGGTATTAGGTAACTATTACCTAACACTTGAGCGTGAAGGTGCAATTGGTGAAGGTATGGTGTTCAAAGATACAAATGAAGCATTGCTTGCGTATCAAAACGGATATGCACATTTGCACACTCGTGTCGCAGTTGCTGCAAGTTCAGTAAACAACGAAACATTTACTGAAGAGCAAAAGAGCAAACTTCTATTAACAACAGTTGGTAAATTAATATTTAACGAAATCTTACCGAAGTCGTTCCCTTATATTAATGAACCAACAAATTCAAACCTTGAAAAAGAAACACCAGCGAAATATTTCGTTGAAAAAGGTGCGAACATTAAAGAGATTATTGCTAGTCGCGAAGAAGTGGCACCATTTAGCAAGAAAATTCTTGGTAATATCATTGCGGAAGTATTTAAACGTTTCAAAATTACAGAAACGTCTCGCATGCTTGACCGTATGAAAAACTTAGGATTTAAATACTCTACTAAGGCTGGTATTACAGTTGGGGTAGCGGATATTCTTGTATTAGGTGAAAAAGATGAAATTCTACACGAAGCACAAGCAAAAGTAGATACAGTAATTAAGCAATTCCGTCGCGGTTTAATCACGGAAGAAGAACGTTACGATCGCGTAATCTCTATTTGGAGTAATGCGAAAGATGTTATCCAAGGAAAACTGATGAAATCCTTGAATAAACGCAACCCGATCTTCATGATGAGTGACTCTGGTGCCCGTGGTAACGCATCGAACTTTACTCAGCTTGCTGGTATGCGTGGTTTGATGGCTAACCCATCTGGTCGTATCATCGAACTTCCGATCAAATCAAGTTTCCGTGAAGGTTTAACAGTACTCGAGTACTTCATCTCTACGCATGGTGCGCGTAAAGGTCTTGCCGATACAGCACTTAAGACTGCCGATTCTGGTTACTTAACACGTCGTCTTGTAGACGTTGCACAAGATGTTATCGTTCGTGAAGACGATTGTGGAACAGATCGCGGCTTACTAATTGGTGCGATTAAAGAGGGTAATGAAATTATCGAGTCCTTATATGATCGTCTTGTAGGACGTTTTGCACGAAAAACTGTAAAACATCCTGAAACAGGTGAAGTATTAGTTCGTGAAAATGAATTAATTACAGAAAATATTGCTCATATCGTTGAAACTTCTGGTGTTGAAACAGTAAACATCCGTTCAGCGTTTACATGTAACACTCGCCACGGCGTATGTAAGAAGTGTTACGGTCGTAACTTAGCTACTGGAACAGACGTAGAAGTAGGAGAAGCGGTAGGTATTATCGCAGCTCAATCTATCGGTGAGCCAGGTACACAGTTAACGATGCGTACGTTCCATACAGGTGGGGTTGCTGGAGACGATATCACACAAGGTTTACCGCGTATCCAAGAGATCTTCGAAGCGCGTAATCCGAAAGGTCAGGCAGTTATCAGTGAAATCGACGGTGTTATCGCAGCGATCAACGATGTTAAAGATCGTCAAGAGGTAGTTGTACAGGGCGACGTTGAAGCTCGCACATATGCAATTCCTTACGGAGCTCGTCTGAAAGTAGCACCAGGACAGCCGATTGAACACGGAAAAGAGTTAACAGAAGGTTCTATTGATCCGAAAGAATTACTAAAAGTAACAGACATTACAGCAGTTCAAGAATACTTACTACGTGAAGTACAAAAAGTATACCGTATGCAAGGGGTAGAAATTGGTGACAAACACGTAGAAGTAATGGTTCGCCAAATGCTGCGTAAAGTCCGTGTAAGTGATGCAGGTGAAACGGATGTATTACCAGGAACATTACTAGATATCCATCAGTTTACTGATGCGAATGCGAAAGTGTTGCTAAAAGGTAAACAACCAGCAACAGCAAGACCAGTTCTTCTTGGTATTACGAAAGCTTCACTTGAAACAGATTCATTCTTATCTGCAGCATCGTTCCAAGAAACAACTCGTGTCTTAACAGATGCAGCAATTAAAGGTAAGCGCGATGAACTTCTAGGATTGAAAGAAAATGTTATTATCGGTAAACTTGTTCCGGCGGGAACTGGTATGAATCGTTATCGCAGAGTGGACCTTGTCAAAACAGCACAAGACGGCATGAATGTAGAAAACGATGAGGTTTACGTAGAACAGTAAAATTTTCCGGCGTAAATTTTGTATAAAAACAAATAATCCTAGTTGACATTGTACGAGTCAAAATGTTACTATAATCAAGGTTGCTCCTAAACGATGCTTTGGAGGATATGTATATGTCTTATCAAAGAGTATCAATTGCGGAAAATGTAGTCGTTGGTCATAAACGTACATTGGAAGCGATCAAAAATGGTACAGTTAAAGAAGTTGTTATTGCAGAAGATGCTGACATGCGGTTAACCCATGTTATAACTCGAACTGCCTTGCAACATAACGTGCCCATAACCAAAGTTGAATCTATACGTGAACTTGGAAAAGTTTCGGGGATTCAAGTAGGAGCTTCAGCAATAGGAATAATAAGTTAAAACTGTTTTTGTGAGGAGAGAGCATTTGCTCTTCCTTGCAAAAACTTTGTTTTCAACTAATAATGAACCACCTGGATATGTGGTCATACAAACATGCGAAGGGAGGATAAATCAAATGCCTACTATTAACCAATTAGTGAGAAATGGTCGTACTGATAAAGTATGGAAATCTAAATCACCTGCGTTAAACAAAGGTTTCAACTCTTTAAAGAAAAAATCAACTGATATCTCTGCACCTCAAAAACGTGGTGTATGTACTCGTGTTGGTACAATGACTCCAAAGAAACCGAACTCAGCGTTACGTAAATACGCTCGTGTACGTTTAACAAACGGTATCGAGGTTACTGCTTACATCCCAGGTATCGGTCATAACCTACAAGAGCATAGCGTAGTATTAATTCGCGGTGGTCGTGTAAAGGATTTACCAGGGGTACGTTACCACATCGTTCGTGGTGCGCTTGACACAGCTGGTGTTGACAAACGTATGCAAGGACGTTCTAAATATGGTACTAAGAGACCAAAACCTGCTAAGAAATAATAAACTTGAACTGAAAGGAGGAAATCAATATGCCTCGTAAAGGACCTGTTGCGAAACGTGACGTGTTACCAGATCCAATGTACAATTCTAAACTAGTAACACGCCTAATCAACAAAATGATGGTTGACGGTAAAAAAGGTAAATCTCAAACAATTCTTTATAACGCGTTCGATATCGTTCGTGAACGTGCTGGTAAAGAACCAATGGAAGTATTCGAGCAAGCTCTTAAGAACATTATGCCTGTTCTTGAAGTACGCGCTCGTCGTGTTGGTGGTGCTAACTACCAAGTTCCAGTTGAGGTTCGTCCAGAACGCCGTACAACTTTAGGTCTTCGCTGGTTAGTAAACTATTCTCGTCTTCGTGGTGAAAAAACTATGGAAGAGCGTTTAGCTTACGAAATCTTAGATGCAGCTAACAATGCTGGTGCATCTGTTAAGAAACGTGAAGACACTCATAAAATGGCAGAAGCTAACAAAGCATTTGCTCATTACCGTTGGTAGGATTCAACGTAAAATAATTGTAAGCATAAACCGCTTTATTTGTCGCTTATGAAAGTGTGGAGAGGGAGAATGCCTCTCCCTTTCAATGGGCGCTCGTTTTACATAATGAGGGCACTGGACATACTGACATGTGTAACAAAATAAAGTGGCTTTTTTGCTACTTAAAATAAAATAATCCAATCCATAACAGGAAGGAGAAAGACACCAAATGACTAGAGAGTTCTCCTTAGAAAACACTCGTAATATTGGTATCATGGCTCACATCGATGCTGGTAAAACAACAGCAACTGAGCGTATCCTGTACTATACAGGCCGCATCCACAAAATCGGTGAAACTCACGAAGGTGCATCTCAGATGGACTGGATGGAGCAAGAGCAAGAGCGTGGTATCACAATTACTTCTGCTGCAACTACAGCTCAATGGAAAGGTCACCGTGTAAACATTATTGACACTCCAGGACACGTAGACTTCACAGTAGAAGTAGAACGTTCTTTACGCGTACTTGATGGCGCGGTAGCAGTACTTGATGCACAATCTGGTGTTGAACCACAAACAGAAACTGTTTGGCGTCAGGCTACTACTTACGGCGTACCACGTATCGTATTCGTTAACAAAATGGATAAAATTGGTGCGGACTTCTTATACTCTGTAGGAACAATCCACGATCGTTTGCAAGCAAACGCACATCCAATTCAGTTACCAATTGGTGCTGAAGATGAGTTCAATGGTATCATTGATCTTGTAGAAGAGTGTGCTTACATGTACGCAAACGATTTAGGAACAGACATCGAGCGTGTTGAAATTCCTGAAGAGCATAAAGAATTAGCTGCTGAATACCGCGGAAAACTTATTGAAGCGGTAGCAGAACTTGATGAAGAAATGATGATGAAGTACCTAGAAGGCGAAGAGATCTCTATTGAAGAGCTTAAAGCTGGTATCCGTAAGGCTACAACTTCTGTTGAATTCTTCCCAGTAATCTGTGGTTCAGCATTCAAAAATAAAGGTGTTCAAATTCTGTTAGATGCAGTTATTGACTACCTACCATCTCCACTTGATGTACCTGCTATCAAAGGTATCGTTCCTGATACTGATGAAGAGTTAGTACGTCATTCTAGCGACGAAGAGCCATTCGCAGCTCTAGCGTTTAAAATTATGACTGACCCTTATGTTGGTAAGTTAACGTTCTTCCGTGTGTACTCTGGTGTGTTAAACTCTGGATCATACGTGAGAAACTCAACTAAAGGTAAGCGTGAGCGTGTAGGTCGTATCCTACAAATGCACGCAAACAGCCGTCAAGAGATTTCAACAGTTTATGCTGGTGATATCGCTGCTGCTGTCGGTTTAAAAGATACTACAACTGGTGACACTCTTTGTGATGAGAAGGGTCTTGTTATTCTTGAGTCTATGGAGTTCCCTGATCCAGTTATTTCTGTAGCTATCGAACCAAAATCTAAAGCTGACCAAGATAAAATGGGTACAGCATTATCTAAGCTTTCTGAAGAAGATCCAACTTTCCGTGCTCATACTGATCAAGAAACTGGCCAAACAATCATCGCTGGTATGGGTGAACTTCACCTTGATATCATCGTTGACCGTATGCGTCGTGAGTTCAAAGTAGAAGCAAACGTTGGTGCACCTCAGGTAGCATACCGTGAAACTTTCCGCGCTGCTGCGAAAGTTGAAGGTAAGTTTGCTCGTCAATCTGGTGGTCGTGGACAATTCGGTCACGTTTGGATTGAATTTGCACCTAACGAAGAAGGTAAAGGATTCGAATTTGAAAACAAGATTGTCGGCGGTGTAGTTCCACGTGAATATATCCCTGCTGTACAAGCTGGTCTTCAAGACTCACTTAAAAACGGTGTACTAGCTGGCTATCCACTAGTAGACGTTAAAGCTGCATTAGTTGACGGATCTTACCATGATGTTGACTCCTCTGAAATGGCGTTCAAAATTGCTGCGTCTATGGCACTTAAAGCTGCTGCTTCTAAGTGTAACCCAGCAATCCTTGAGCCAATGATGAAAGTTGAAGTAGTAATCCCTGATGAGTACCTAGGTGACATTATGGGTGACGTTACTTCTCGTCGTGGTCGTGTAGAAGGTATGGAAGCTCGTGGTAACGCGCAAGTTGTTCGTGCTATGGTTCCACTTTCTGAGATGTTCGGTTATGCAACGTCTCTACGTTCTAACACACAAGGTCGCGGAACATTCTCAATGGTATTTGACCATTACGAAGAAGTTCCACGTTCTATCGCAGAAGAAATTGTTAAAAAAAATAAAGGTGAATAATTGATTTTTATCGATTGTTCAAGTATAACTACTTATGTAAGCTTAGAAAGTTGGGGAGTTAATCCCCTTACTTTCTAGTCTAAATATAAAATAACCTATATAAACTAAGGAGGAATTTAGAATGGCTAAAGCTAAATTCGAACGTTCTAAACCCCATGTTAACATCGGTACAATCGGCCACGTTGACCATGGTAAAACTACATTAACTGCTGCAATCACTACAGTTCTTGCAAAAGCTGGTGGTGCTGAAGCACGCGGATACGACCAAATCGATGCTGCTCCAGAAGAAAGAGAGCGCGGTATCACAATCTCAACTGCACACGTTGAGTACGAAACTGAAACTCGTCACTATGCACACGTTGACTGCCCAGGACATGCTGACTATGTTAAAAACATGATCACTGGTGCTGCTCAAATGGACGGCGGTATCTTAGTAGTATCTGCTGCTGATGGCCCAATGCCTCAAACACGTGAGCACATCCTTCTTTCTCGTCAAGTAGGTGTTCCTTACATCGTTGTATTCTTAAACAAATGCGACATGGTAGACGACGAAGAATTATTAGAATTAGTAGAAATGGAAGTTCGCGATCTATTATCTGAATATGGCTTCCCAGGCGATGATATCCCTGTAGTTAAAGGTTCTGCTCTTAAAGCTCTTCAAGGAGAAGCTGAGTGGGAAGAAAAAATCATCGAATTAATGGCTGAAGTTGATTCTTATATCCCAACTCCAGAACGTGAAACTGACAAACCATTCTTAATGCCTATCGAGGATGTATTCTCTATCACAGGTCGTGGTACAGTTGCAACTGGTCGTGTAGAGCGTGGAATCGTTAAAGTTGGTGACGTAGTAGAAATCATCGGTCTTGCTGAAGAGAATGCTACTACAACTGTAACTGGTGTAGAAATGTTCCGTAAGCTTCTTGACCAAGCTCAAGCTGGAGACAACATTGGTGCTTTACTTCGTGGGGTTGCTCGTGAAGATATCCAACGTGGACAAGTTCTTGCTAAAAGTGGCTCTGTAAAAGCTCACGCTAAATTCAAAGCTGAAGTTTTCGTTTTATCTAAAGAAGAAGGTGGACGTCACACTCCATTCTTCGCTAACTACCGTCCGCAATTCTACTTCCGTACAACTGACGTAACTGGTATCATCCAATTACCAGAAGGTACTGAAATGGTAATGCCTGGTGACAACATCGAAATGACTATTGAACTTATCGCTCCAATCGCAATTGAAGATGGAACTAAGTTCTCTATCCGTGAAGGTGGACGTACTGTAGGTTACGGCGTAGTTGCTACAATCGTTGCTGAGTAATCTTTAAATAGATTTAAAAAACTCAAGGGATCTTCCCTTGAGTTTTTTTGTTTATGAGAATTAGTATTTTCTAGTTTTAAACGAGTTTCTTCTATAGTATATAAACAACATAACTTAACATCCAAAAACTGTAAATAGAATTACGGTAGAGGAAAACTTGAAATTCTTTAAAGTGCCATGTATAATAGCAAAAGTAGAAGAAAAGATGATGCAAACAAAATTAGTGTTGCATCTAGACGAATAACATTGTATAATAGACAATGTTGGTCTTTGACTGCGATGAAGTGGAAGGTTGCTGACACACCCGGCCGCTTTGCCATGGCATGGTGTGAAGGAAATTTCCATGGAGAAGGTCTATTTTAGAAATAGGCGAACGAAGGAGGGAAAATAATGGCAAAAGAAAAAATTCGTATCCGTTTAAAAGCTTACGATCACCGTATTCTTGATCAGTCAGCTGAGAAAATTGTAGAAACAGCAAAACGTTCTGGGGCAACAGTTTCTGGTCCGATCCCATTACCAACGGAAAAAACTGTTTACACAATTCTTCGTGCTGTTCATAAGTACAAAGATTCTCGTGAGCAATTCGAAATGCGCACGCACAAACGTTTAATCGACATCGTGAGCCCTACTCCACAAACAGTAGACTCATTAATGCGTTTAGACTTACCATCTGGTGTAGATATCGAAATCAAACTATAATTTATATAACTTAAAAATGTAGGAGGTGTAACTCATGACCAAAGGAATCTTAGGAAGAAAGATCGGTATGACTCAAGTATTTGCTGAAAATGGTGAGCTAATCCCTGTAACAGTAATCGAATCAACTCCAAACGTTGTTCTTCAAAAGAAGACAGCTGAAACTGATGGCTACAATGCAATTCAGTTAGGATTTGACGATAAACGTGAAAAATTAGCTAACAAACCTGAACAAGGCCATGCTGCAAAAGCAACTACTGCTCCTAAGCGCTTCATTCGCGAAATCCGCGATGCAGACGTGGACGGACTTGAGGTTGGTCAAGAGGTAAAAGTTGAAGTTTTCACTGCAGGTGAAATCGTAGACGTAACAGGAATTTCTAAAGGTAAAGGTTTCCAAGGTGCTATTAAACGCCACGGACAATCTCGCGGACCTATGTCTCATGGTTCTCGTTACCACCGTCGTCCTGGTTCAATGGGACCAGTTGCTCCGAACCGCGTGTTCAAAGGCAAAAAGCTTGCTGGACGTATGGGTGGAGACCAAGTTACGGTTCAAAATTTAGAAATCGTTCAAGTTGACGCTGAGCGCAACTTATTGTTAGTAAAAGGTAACGTTCCAGGTGCTAAGAAATCTCTTGTAGTTGTTCAAGGCGCTGTGAAGGCTAGCAAATAATTCACAATAGGAAGGAGGAATTCCAATGCCAAAAGTTACTGTATATAACCAAACTGGTTCTCAGGTTGGTGAAATCGAATTAGCTGAAGCTATTTTCGGTATCGAACCAAATGAAGCTGTACTTTTTGAAGCTGTAATGATGCAACGTGCATCTTTACGTCAAGGTACACATAAAGTAAAAACTCGCTCTGAAGTGCGTGGCGGTGGTCGTAAACCATGGCGTCAAAAAGGAACTGGACGTGCTCGTCAAGGTTCTATCCGCTCTCCTCAATGGCGTGGTGGTGGTACGGTATTCGGACCTACACCAAGAAGCTATGCTTACAAACTTCCTAAGAAAGTTCGTCGCTTAGCTATTAAATCTGCATTAGCTACTAAAGTAGTAGAGAATAACATTGTAGTTCTTGAAGACTTAGTGTTAAATGCACCAAAAACAAAAGACATGGTAGCAGTACTTAAAGGATTGACTGTTGAGAAGAAAGCTCTTATCGTAACTGCTGATGTAAACGAAGCTGTTGAGTTATCTGCTCGCAACATTCCGGGAGTAACAGTAATCACTGCTGATGGCGTAAACGTTTTAGACGTGCTTCATCATGATAAGCTAATCATGACAAAAGCGGCAGTGGAAAAAGTAGAGGAGGTGCTTGCATAATGAGAGATCCTCGTGATATCATTAAGCGCCCAGTTATCACTGAACGTTCTATGGAAATGATGGCTGAAAAAAAATACACGTTCGATGTGGACGTTAAATCTAATAAAACAGAAGTTAAAGATGCTGTAGAAGCGATCTTTGGTGTTCAAGTTGATAAAGTAAACATCATGAACTACAAGCCGAAAGCAAAACGCGTTGGTCGTCACGCTGGTTTTACTAACCGTCGTCGTAAAGCAATCGTTAAGCTAACTGCTGATAGCAAAGAAATCGAAATCTTCCAAGGCGTTTAATTCTTACTAAAGAAGGAGGGAAATTGAGATGGCAATTAAAAAGTATAAACCAACCACTAACGGTCGTCGTAATATGACTACTAATGATTTCGCTGAAATCACGACTGATAGACCGGAAAAATCTTTACTTGCACCTTTAAGTAAACAGGCTGGACGTAACAACCAAGGTAAAATCACTGTACGTCATCAAGGTGGCGGACACAAACGACAATACCGTATCATCGACTTTAAACGTAACAAAGATGGAATTCCAGGACGCGTTGCTACGATCGAATACGATCCAAACCGCTCTGCGAATATCGCATTAATTAACTACGTTGACGGTGAAAAACGTTACATCCTTGCTCCTAAAAGCTTAGAAGTAGGTATGGAAATTATGTCTGGCGCTGATGCTGACATTAAAATCGGTAACGCATTACCATTAATCAACATTCCAGTAGGTACTGTTGTTCATAACATCGAGCTTAAACCTGGCCGTGGCGGACA
Source organism: Bacillus sp. DX3.1 (assembly GCF_030292155.1). Classification (NCBI taxonomy): domain Bacteria; kingdom Bacillati; phylum Bacillota; class Bacilli; order Caryophanales; family Bacillaceae; genus Bacillus; species Bacillus sp. DX3.1. Next base: position 130,410 of record NZ_CP128153.1, read on the forward strand.
ATTAGTTCGTTCTGCAGGTACTTCTGCTCAAGTACTTGGTAAAGAAGGTAAATACGTACTTGTACGTTTAACTTCTGGTGAAGTACGTTTAGTATTATCTGCTTGTCGCGCTACAGTAGGTCAAGTAGGTAACGAACAACACGAACTTATCAAAATCGGTAAAGCAGGTCGCTCTCGCTGGTTAGGTAAGCGCCCAACAGTTCGTGGTTCTGTAATGAACCCGGTTGATCACCCACACGGTGGTGGTGAAGGTCGCTCTCCAATCGGACGTAAGTCTCCAATGTCTCCATGGGGTAAACCAACTCTTGGATTCAAGACTCGTAAGAAAAATAAAGCGTCTGACAAATTCATCGTTCGTCGTCGTAAAAAATAATGGGGTTGTAGTACGGTTCATCTCTAGAACCGTACGCCAATCACGAAGGGAGGCACCAAAATGGGACGTAGCTTAAAAAAAGGACCATTTGTCGATGAGCATTTAATGAGTAAAATGGAAAAATTAGTTGCATCTGAGCAAAAACAAGTTGTTAAAACTTGGTCTCGCCGTTCAACAATCTTCCCACAGTTCATCGGTCATACAATTGCTGTATATGACGGTCGTAAACACGTACCTGTGTACATCACTGAGGACATGGTTGGCCATAAGTTAGGTGAATTCGCACCAACTCGTACGTACAAAGGTCACCTTGCTGACGATAAGAAAACTAGAAGATAATGAGAGGAGGCACTTCAATGCAAGCTAAAGCAGTAGCGAGAACAGTTCGTATTGCTCCTCGTAAAGTTCGTTTAGTAGTAGACTTAATCCGAGGTAAGCAAGTGGGTGAAGCGATTGCTATCCTTAACCACACACCAAAAACTGCTTCTCCAGTTGTAGAAAAAGTTTTAAAATCTGCAATCGCAAATGCAGAGCATAATTATGAAATGGACATTAACAACTTAGTTGTTGAAACAGTTTTCGTTGACGAAGGTCCTACGTTAAAACGTTTCCGTCCACGTGCAATGGGTCGTGCAAGCCAAATTAACAAACGCACAAGCCACATCACAGTTGTGGTATCAGAAAAAAAGGAGGGATAATCGATGGGTCAGAAGGTTAATCCAATTGGTCTTCGTGTCGGTATCATTCGTGATTGGGAATCTCGTTGGTTCGCTGAAAAAGATTACGCTACACTATTACATGAAGACATCAAAATCCGTGAGTACATTACTGTTCGCTTAAAAGATTCTGCTGTTGCTAAAGTAGAAATCGAACGTGCAGCAAATCGTGTAAATGTTACAATTCACACTGCAAAACCTGGTATGGTAATTGGTAAAGGTGGTACAGAAGTTGAAGCACTTCGTAAAGCTCTTAACCAATTAACAGGCAAGCGTGTACACATCAACATTTTAGAAGTTAAGAGAGCTGATCTTAACGCTAAATTAGTAGGCGAAAACATCGCTCGTCAATTAGAAAACCGTGTATCTTTCCGTCGCGCACAAAAACAAGTTATTCAACGTGCTATGCGTGCAGGCGCTAAAGGTATTAAAACACAAGTTTCTGGTCGTCTTGGCGGAGCTGATATCGCTCGTGCAGAATCTTACAGTGAAGGAACTGTTCCACTTCATACACTTCGCGCTGATATTGACTATGCAGCAGTTGAAGCTGATACAACATACGGTAAATTAGGCGTAAAAGTATGGATCTACCGTGGAGAAGTCCTTCCTACAAAAAAGAAAGCTTCTGAGGAAGGAGGAAAATAATATGTTAATGCCTAAACGCGTAAAATATCGTAGAGAGCATCGTGGTAAAATGCGTGGTCGTGCAAAAAACGGCACTGAAGTTCATTTTGGTGAATTTGGTCTACAAGCTCAAGAAGCTTCATGGATTACAAACCGTCAAATCGAGGCAGCTCGTCGTGCAATGACACGTCATATGAAACGTGGCGGTCAAGTATGGATTAAAATTTTCCCTTCTAAACCTTACACTGCTAAACCTCTAGAAGTTCGTATGGGTTCCGGTAAAGGTGCTCCAGAAGGCTGGGTTGCAGTAGTAAAACCTGGGAAAGTTATGTTTGAAATCGCGGGTGTATCTGAAGAGGTAGCACGCGAAGCATTACGTCTTGCGGCTCATAAATTACCAGTGAAATGTAAGTTCGTAAAACGTGAAGAAAATGGTGGTGAATCTAATGAAAACTAATGATATTCGTGAATTAACCACTGCCGAAATCGAAACAAAAGTTAAAGCTTTAAAGGAAGAGTTGTTTAACCTTCGCTTCCAACTTGCTACAGGACAATTAGAGAACCCAACTCGCATTCGTGAAGTGCGTAAAGCGATCGCTCGTATGAAAACTGTAGTTCGTGAAAGAGAGATCGGAATTAATCGATAAATTGAGGGGAGGTTTGCAAAGTGAGCGAACGTAACCAACGCAAAGTTTATACTGGTCGTGTTGTGTCTGACAAAATGGACAAAACGATTACAGTTTTAGTTGAAACTTACAAAACTCATTCCTTGTACGGAAAACGCGTTAAGTATTCTAAGAAGTACAAAGCGCATGATGAGCAAAACCAAGCAAAAGTTGGCGATATCGTTAAAATCATGGAAACTCGCCCGCTTTCTGCTACTAAGCGTTTCCGTTTAGTTGAAATCGTTGAAGAAGCGGTTATTATCTAAATAGACGAATCGGAATTTTTAGTCCGAAGGGAGGTTTCATAACATGATCCAACAAGAATCTCGTTTGAAAGTTGCTGACAACTCTGGTGCACGTGAACTTTTAACAATTAAAGTATTAGGCGGCTCTGGTCGTAAATATGCTAACATCGGTGATATTATCGTTGCTACGGTAAAACAAGCAACACCAGGTGGCGTTGTTAAAAAAGGTGACGTTGTTAAAGCGGTAGTAGTACGTACGAAGAGCGGTGCTCGTCGTCCAGACGGTTCTTACATTCGTTTTGATGAAAACGCAGCGGTTATCATTAAAGACGATAAGAGCCCACGTGGTACTCGTATCTTCGGACCAGTAGCTCGTGAATTACGTGATAGCAACTTCATGAAGATCGTTTCTTTAGCTCCAGAAGTTCTATAATTTAAGGTATTGCCTTGCTAAGGAGGTGCAGAATTAAGATGCATGTAAAAAAAGGTGATAAAGTTCAGGTAATCACTGGTAAAGACAAAGGAAAACAAGGCGTTATCCTTGTGGCTTTCCCAAAAGAAAACCGTGTTATCGTTGAGGGTGTTAACATCGTTAAAAAACACTCTAAGCCATCTCAATTGAATCCACAAGGTGGAATCATTACGAAAGAAGCACCTATCCACGTATCTAATGTTATGGTATTAGATCCGAAAACAGGTGAACCTACTCGCGTAGGCTTCAAAGTAGAAGATGGTAAAAAAGTTCGTATTGCAAAAAAATCTGGTGAATTATTAGATAAATAATTTTCTTATGAAAGGAGGTCACTTCATTGAATCGCCTTAAAGAGAAGTTCCAAAAGGAAATTACTCCTGCTCTAGTGAGCAAGTTTAACTATAAATCTGTAATGGAAGTACCGAAGATCGAAAAGATCGTAATCAACACGGGTGTTGGTGACGCGGTATCCAACTCTAAAGCTTTAGACAATGCAGTAGAAGAATTAACTCAAATCGCAGGTCAAAAACCTGTTGTAACTCGCGCGAAAAAATCTATCGCAGGTTTCCGTCTTCGTGAAGGTATGCCTATCGGTGCAAAAGTTACTTTACGCGGCGAGCAAATGTATGAGTTCTTCGACAAATTAGTAACAGTTTCTTTACCACGTGTACGTGATTTCCGTGGTGTATCTAAGAAATCTTTCGATGGTCGTGGTAACTACACATTAGGTGTTAAAGAGCAACTAATTTTCCCTGAGATTGATTATGATAAAGTAAGTAAAGTCCGCGGTATGGACATCGTAATCGTTACAACAGCGAAAACTGATGAAGAAGCTCGTGAACTTTTAACACAATTCGGTATGCCATTCCAAAAATAATGGAAGCCAACGCTAAGTAGAGGAGGCGAAAACGTGGCTAAAAAATCTATGATCGCGAAACAAAAGCGTACTCCTAAGTTTAAAGTACAAGAGTATACACGTTGCGAACGCTGCGGTCGTCCGCATTCTGTATACCGCAAATTTAAGCTTTGCCGTATTTGTTTCCGTGAACTTGCATATAAAGGTCAAATTCCTGGTGTTAAAAAAGCTAGTTGGTAAAACCCACAAATGGGAAGGAGGTAAAACACATGGTGATGACAGATCCAATTGCAGATATGCTTACTCGCATCCGTAATGCGAACATGGTACGTCATGAGAAATTAGAGGTTCCTGCTTCTAAAATCAAAAAAGAGATCGCTGAACTTTTAAAACGTGAAGGTTTCATTCGTGATGTAGAATACATCGAGGATAACAAACAAGGTATCCTTCGTATTTTCCTGAAATATGGTGCAAACAACGAACGTGTAATCACTGGATTAAAACGTATCAGTAAACCTGGCTTACGCGTTTACGCAAAAGCTGATGAAGTACCACGTGTACTTAACGGATTAGGTATCGCTCTTGTTTCTACATCTAAGGGAGTAATGACGGACAAAGACGCTCGTCAATTACAAACTGGTGGAGAAGTAGTAGCATACGTTTGGTAATATATATTTAAACGAACGGAGGTGTGACCACATGTCTCGTATTGGTAAAAAGATTCTTGAAATCCCTGCAGGTGTTACTATCACAGTAGCAGAAAATAATACTGTAACAGTAAAAGGCCCTAAAGGGGAATTAACTCGTACTTTCAATGCTGATATGTCTATCAAGATTGAAGAAAATACACTAACAGTTGAGCGTCCATCTGAACAGAAGGACCACCGTGCATTACACGGTACAACTCGTGCTTTACTAGGTAACATGGTTGAAGGTGTAACTACAGGTTTCACACGCGGACTTGAATTAGTCGGTGTTGGTTACCGTGCTCAAAAACAAGGCGACAAACTTGTATTAAGCGTAGGTTATTCTCATCCAGTAGAAATGACTCCAGAAGCAGGCCTTGAAGTTGAAGTACCTGCTCCAACAAAAATCGTAATCAAAGGTATCGACAAGCAACGTGTTGGCGAATTTGCTGCTAACGTTCGTGCTGTACGTGCTCCAGAGCCATATAAAGGCAAAGGTATTCGTTACGAAGGCGAAACTGTTCGTCGTAAAGAAGGTAAAACTGCTAAGTAAGCCCGTTAGGTGAAAGAAAGGAGTGACAAGAATGATCACTAAAGCTGATAAAAATGTAACTCGTAAGAAAAGACATGCACGTGTACGTGCTAAGCTTACTGGTACTGCAGAACGTCCACGTTTAAACGTTTTCCGTTCTAATCAACACATTTACGCTCAAGTTATTGATGATGTAAATGGTGTAACATTAGTAAGTGCATCTACTCTTGATAAAGACCTTGCTCTTAACGGTACAAGCAACACTGAAGCTGCTACGAAAGTTGGCGAATTAGTTGCTAAGCGTGCTGTAGAGAAAGGCGTTAAAGAAGTAGTATTCGATCGCGGCGGTTACTTATACCATGGCCGTGTTAAAGCTCTAGCTGAAGCTGCTCGTGAGGCTGGATTACAATTTTAATGGTCAAAGGAGGGAAAATTGATGCGTCGCATTGACCCAAGTAAATTAGAACTTGAAGAACGTGTAGTTACGATAAATCGTGTTGCGAAAGTTGTTAAGGGTGGTCGTCGTTTCCGCTTTGCTGCACTAGTTGTAGTTGGTGATAAAAACGGTCACGTTGGATTCGGTACTGGTAAAGCACAAGAGGTACCAGATGCAATTCGCAAGGCTATCGAAGATGCTAAGAAAAACTTAATCGAAGTACCACTAGTTGGTACAACAATTCCACACGTAATCAACGGTCATTTTGGAGCTGGTGAAGTATTCTTAAAACCTGCTGCAGAAGGTACTGGAGTTATCGCTGGTGGACCAGTTCGTGCGGTTCTTGAATTAGCTGGTGTACAAGATATTCTTTCGAAATCTCTTGGTTCTAACACACCAATTAACATGATTCGTGCAACTGTAAACGGATTAAGCGAGCTTAAGCGTGCTGAAGATGTTGCAAAATTACGCGGTAAATCTGTAGAAGAGCTACTAGGTTAAGAAGGAGGGAAAACAAATGGCGAAAAAGTTAGAAATTACCCTCACTCGTAGTGTAATTGGTCGTCCACAAGATCAACGTGCGACTGTAGAAGCGTTAGGACTTAAAAAGCTTAATTCAACTGTAGTTAAGGAAGAAACTCCTGCTATTCGCGGTATGATCAACAAAGTTTCTCACCTTGTAACTGTAAAAGAAGCTTAATGATAACTCATTAATATAAGGAGGTGCCTGGGAATGAAACTTCATGAATTACAACCTGCAGAAGGTTCTCGTAAAGTACGTAACCGTGTCGGTCGTGGTATCGGTTCTGGTAACGGAAAAACTGCTGGTAAAGGTCATAAAGGACAAAACGCTCGTTCTGGTGGTGGTGTTCGTCTTGGCTTCGAAGGTGGTCAAACTCCATTATTCCGTCGTTTACCAAAACGCGGCTTCACAAACATTAACCGTAAAGAGTTTGCTATCGTGAACTTATCAACGTTAAATCGTTTTGAAGATGGTACAGAAGTTACACCTGAATTATTGCTGGAAACTGGCGTTATCAGCAAGTTAAACGACGGTGTTAAAATTCTTGCAAGCGGAGCAGTTGAGAAAAAACTTACTGTGAAAGCTCACAAGTTCTCTTCAAGTGCTAAAGAAGCAATTGAAGCAGTTGGCGGAACAGTAGAGGTGATCTAATGTTTCGTACAATCTCCAACTTTATGCGCGTTGCTGAGATAAGACGTAAAATATTATTCACTTTAGCGATGTTAATCGTATTCAGAATTGGCACGTTTATCCCAGTGCCATTTACAAATGGAGACGTACTGAAAGCACAAGATCAGTTAAATGCATTAGGGATCCTAAATACATTTGGCGGTGGCGCTTTGAAAAACTTCTCCATCTTTGCGATGGGAATCATGCCGTATATTACAGCATCCATCATCGTGCAATTATTGCAGATGGATGTTGTTCCTAAATTTTCGGAATGGTCGAAGCAAGGCGAAATGGGCCGTCGTAAATTAACACAGTTTACGCGTTACTTTACGATTGTTCTTGCGTTTATTCAGGCGTTCGGTATGTCAATCGGTTTTAACGGTATGGTAGGTGGGCAGTTAATTTTGAATCCAGGTTGGAGCACTTATTTATACATTGCTACGGTACTGACTGCTGGTACTGCATTTTTAATGTGGTTAGGTGAACAGATTACTGCAAAAGGTGTAGGAAACGGAATTTCCATCCTCATCTTTGGAGGTATTGCCGCAGCGATCCCAAGTGTATTATCTCAAGTGTATTTACAGCAGTTTCAAAATGTCGGAGATCAACTGTTCATGAGTATCGTTAAAGTTGGATTGATTGTACTGGCTGTGCTAGCGGTTGTTGTTGGAGTTATTTTCATCCAACAGGCTGTTCGAAAAATCCCAATTCAATATGCGAAGCGTGTAACAGGAGGAAATGGTAGTTATACTGGAGCACAAAACACACATTTACCGCTTAAGGTAAATAGTGCGGGTGTTATTCCAGTAATTTTTGCTGTTTCATTCTTGATTACACCTCCAACCATTGCACAGTTCTTCCCGAAACATGATGTATCGCAGTGGATTATCCAAAACTTTAACTATTCTCACCCAGTGGGAATGATCATATATGTTGCGCTCATTGTAGCCTTCACATATTTCTATGCTTTTGTTCAGGTGAATCCAGAGCAAATGTCAGAGAATCTAAACAAGCAAGGTGGATATGTTCCTGGTATTCGTCCGGGTAAGAATACAGAACAATATCTAACAAAAATCTTGTATCGTTTGACCTTTGTGGGATCTATTTTCCTAGCAGCGATTGCTATTCTACCAGTTATTTTCACTAAACTTGGGAACCTTCCGCCATCTGCACAGATTGGTGGAACGAGTATGCTAATCGTTGTTGGCGTTGCTTTAGAAACAATGAAGCAGCTAGAAAGCCAACTGGTAAAACGCCATTACAAAGGGTTTATCAAACAGTGAGCAAGTGGGAAGAGATATCTTCCCTACATGTTCATTGATCAGGGGGAATACAGATGAACTTAATTTTAATGGGGCTTCCTGGTGCTGGTAAAGGTACACAAGCCGAACAGATTGTTGCCAAGTACAACATCCCTCACATCTCGACAGGAGATATGTTTCGTGCAGCTATGAAAGATGAGACTGAACTTGGTTTACAAGCTAAATCCTTTATTGATAAAGGTGCGCTCGTTCCAGATGAGGTTACAATCGGAATCGTTCGTGAACGTTTAAGTCAAGAAGACTGTGTAAAGGGCTTCTTATTAGATGGTTTTCCACGAACAGTTGCACAAGCATCTGCGCTTGAAGAGATTATGAAAGATCTTGGCAAAAAAATCGACTATGTTTTAAACATTAATGTGGATTCAGGATTGCTATTAAAACGTCTAACAGGACGTCGCATTTGTAAAGAGTGCGGTGCGACTTACCACTTAGAATTCAATCCGCCAGCAAAAGCTGACGTGTGCGATAAATGTGGCGGCGAATTATATCAGCGTTCTGATGACAATGAAGAAACTGTAGCAAAACGTTTAGAGGTAAACATTAAGCAAACACAACCTTTGCTTGATTTCTACGACGAGCTTAGTTACTTGCAAAACATTAATGGTGAGCAAGATATCAATAAAGTATTTGCTGATATCGATGTTCTCATCGGAGGCTTAGCGTAATGATCATTTGCAAAACTCCTCGCGAGATAGAGGTTATGCGAGAAGCTGGCAGGATCGTTGCTTTAACTCATCAAGAGTTAAAAAAGCATATTGCGCCAGGAATTACAACGAAAGAGCTCGATCAAATAGCGGAAAAGACGATTCGTAAATATGGTGCTACGCCATCGTTTAAAGGATACAACGGATTTCCGGGAAGCATCTGTGCTTCTGTAAATGAAGAGCTTGTACATGGGATTCCAGGAAAGCGCAAGCTCCAAGAAGGCGATATCATCAGTATCGATATTGGTGCGAAATACAATGGGTACCATGGAGATTCTGCATGGACGTATCCAGTAGGAAACATTTCTGAATCTGTTCAAAAGCTACTTGATGTCACAGAAAAATCGTTGTATCTTGGTTTAGAACAAGTAAAACCAGGCGAGAGATTATCGAATGTCTCACATGCGGTTCAAACGCATGCTGAAGATAATGGGTTCTCGATCGTTAGGGAGTATGTTGGTCACGGAATCGGGCAAGACTTACATGAAGACCCACAAATCCCGCACTATGGTCCACCAAATAAAGGTCCTAGATTAAAGCCGGGAATGGTCATCTGTGTTGAACCGATGGTGAATCAAGGAAGACGATATGTAAAAACACTATCTGATGACTGGACAGTGGTAACGGTAGATGGTAAATGGTGTGCACACTTTGAGCACACGATTGCTCTTACAGAAGCAGGATACGAAATCCTTACCACTTTATAAGTAGCTGGCTCTCCGGGATTTCAGAACAGTGTAAAATACTACTGATTTGAAGAAGGGAGAACATTGAATGGCTAAAGATGATGTAATTGAAGTCGAAGGTACCGTTCTTGAAACGTTGCCAAATGCTATGTTCAAAGTAGAATTAGAGAATGGGCATGTCGTATTGGCTCACGTTTCTGGTAAAATCCGCATGAATTTCATTCGTATTTTACCAGGAGACAAAGTTACGGTAGAATTATCTCCGTACGATTTAAATCGTGGTCGTATTACGTACCGTTTTAAATAATATAGCACTCCGTAATCTTTAAGGAGGTTCGAGACATGAAAGTAAGACCGTCAGTTAAACCAATCTGCGAAAAATGTAAAGTTATTCGTAGACGTGGAAAAGTAATGGTTATTTGTGAAAACCCTAAACATAAACAAAAACAAGGTTAATCTGAAGGAGGTGCATTCGGAATGGCACGTATCGCAGGTGTAGATATTCCTCGTGACAAACGCGTTGTTATTTCTTTAACTTACGTATTCGGCATTGGTCGCACGACTGCCGAAAAAATTCTTGCTGAAGCTGGAGTTTCTGAAGAAACTCGAGTTCGCGAATTAACTGAAGACGAATTAGGTCGTATCCGTGATATCGTAGACCGCATTAAAGTTGAGGGAGATCTTCGTCGTGAAGTTTCTCTAAACATTAAGCGTCTTATGGAGATCGGTTCTTACCGTGGTCTTCGTCATCGTCGTGGTTTACCAGTTCGTGGTCAAAATTCTAAAAACAATGCTCGTACACGTAAAGGTCCACGTCGTACAGTAGCAAATAAAAAGAAATAATAAGTAAAGGAGGTTGAACTAACAATGGCACGTAAAACAAACACTCGTAAAAAACGTGTGAAAAAGAATATTGAAGCTGGTATTGCTCATATTCGTTCTACTTTCAACAATACAATCGTAACACTTACAGATACTCACGGTAACGCACTTTCTTGGTCTAGTGCAGGTGCACTTGGTTTCCGTGGATCTCGTAAATCTACTCCATTCGCTGCACAAATGGCTGCTGAAGCAGCTTCAAAAGTAGCTATGGAACACGGTTTAAAAACTTTAGAGGTTACTGTTAAAGGTCCTGGTGCTGGTCGTGAAGCTGCAATTCGTGCGCTTCAAGCTGCAGGTCTAGAAGTAACAGCAATCAGAGATGTTACTCCAGTACCTCATAATGGATGTCGTCCGCCAAAACGTCGTCGTGTATAATTTTTCTGTATAGATTTTTCCCTATTGTCTATAATGGATATGATGCATTATCGAGAAATTTCGTACAGAAACATCGCTTGTTGTGCACAATCGGGAACTGCCTAAGGGGGACTTTCGGTTAGGCAGAGGTTTTTACCTGTGCTTAACCGAGGTTTCGACGTTTTGAAGGAGGGTTTAGTTAATGATTGAAATTGAAAAACCGAAAATCGAAACGGTTGAACTTAACGAAGATGCTAAGTATGGCAAATTCGTGATTGAACCGCTTGAGCGTGGATACGGTACTACGTTGGGTAACTCCTTACGTCGTATTCTTTTATCCTCACTCCCTGGTGCTGCTGTAACTGCTATCCAAATCGATGGCGTTTTACACGAATTTTCAACAGTTGAGGGCGTAGTAGAAGACGTTACGACGATCATCTTAAACTTGAAAAAGTTAGCTCTTAAAATCTACTCTGAAGAAGAGAAGACGTTGGAAATCGATGTGCAGGGCGAAGGTATTGTCACAGCTGCTGATATTACTCACGATAGTGATGTTGAAATCTTAAATCCAGATTTATACATTGCAACGTTAGCAAAGGATGCGCATTTCCGCATGCGTTTAACTGCAAAGCGTGGCCGTGGGTATACGCCAGCTGTTGCTAATAAAAGCGAAGATCAACCAATAGGTGTTATTCCTATTGATTCTATTTATACTCCAGTATCACGTGTAACTTACCAAGTGGAAAAGACACGTGTCGGACAAGTGGCAAATTATGATAAGCTTACGCTTGATGTATGGACGGATGGAAGCATCGGGCCAAAAGAAGCTATCTCTTTAGGTGCCAAAATCTTAACTGAGCATTTGAACATCTTCGTTGGTTTAACTGATGAAGCGCAAAATGCTGAGATTATGGTCGAAAAGGAAGAAGATCAAAAAGAAAAAGTTCTAGAAATGACAATTGAAGAACTTGATCTTTCTGTTCGTTCTTATAATTGCTTAAAACGTGCAGGTATTAATACTGTACAAGAGCTTGCGAACAAAACAGAAGAAGATATGATGAAAGTTCGTAACTTAGGACGTAAATCCTTAGAAGAAGTTAAGCATAAACTTGAAGAATTAGGTTTAGGTTTACGTAAAGACGACTGAGGATTTAAACTCATCAACAAAGGAGGGAACTACGAATGGCATACAGAAAATTAGGCCGTACAAGTGCGCAACGTAAAGCTATGTTACGTGACTTAGCTACTGATTTAATTATCAACGAGCGCATCCAAACGACAGAAACTCGTGCAAAAGAACTTCGTTCCGTAGTGGAAAAAATGATCACTTTAGGTAAACGCGGAGATCTTCATGCTCGTCGTCAAGCAGGAGCTTTCATTCGCAATGAAGTTGCTAATGCTGAGACTGGTCAAGATGCACTTCAAAAATTATTCGCTGATGTAGCTCCACGCTATGCTGAGCGTCAAGGCGGATACACTCGTATTGCAAAAATTGGTCCACGTCGCGGTGACGCTGCACCAATGGTGATTATCGAGTTAGTATAATGATAATAAAAGGGCAGGACAGTTCTTTTCAAGTAACTGGTCATGGCCCTTTTTTTTTCAATATAGAAAATAGATCAGCTTGATTCAAGAACGAAAGAGGGTGCCTTGACATTGAAAAAAGAGAAACTTCGTACCCAAAATATATCATTTCAATATCCGGGGGCAACTTCTTATGCGTTAAAAGATGTATCAATGTCCTTATATGAGGGAGAATGGGTATCTGTCATTGGACAAAATGGTTCAGGGAAGTCTACACTTGCAAAACTATTAAATGGTTTATTCTTGCCAGAATCAGGAACGATTATTGTAAATGATAATATGATTTTATCTGAAGAAACGGTGTGGGATATCCGAAAGCAAATTGGTATGGTATTTCAAAATCCTGATAATCAATTTGTTGGAACAACAGTGCAAGATGATGTTGTATTTGGACTTGAGAATATCGGAATGCCACGGGAACAAATGATAGAGCGGATGAATCAGGCATTGCAGCTTGTTCGAATGGAAGAGTTTCAGAATGAAGAACCTCATTCGTTATCAGGTGGGCAAAAGCAACGTGTTGCGATTGCAGGCGTATTAGCTTTGCAACCATCTATTTTAATATTGGATGAAGCAACATCTATGTTAGATCCACAAGGACGTCGTGAAGTGATGGAGACAGTAAGGCAACTTGTTGATACAAAAGGTATTACTGTATTGTCGATTACACACGATTTGGAAGAAGCGGCACAGTCAGATCGCATTATCATTTTAAACCAGGGAGAGATATTAGAGGAAGGAACACCACAGCAAATTTTTCAATCCTCTCATATGCTTCAAGAAATCGGATTAGATGTACCATTCTCGGTAAAGATGGCAGAATTATTAAAAAGAAGTGAAATTTCACTACAAAATACGCATCTTACAATGGAAAGCTTGGTGAACGAACTTTGGAGATTACATTCCAAACAGTAGAGCATCGTTATCAATATAAAACTCCATTTGAAAGACGCGCACTTTATGATGTAAACGTGTCGTTTCCGAGTGGGGGATATTACGCCATTATCGGTCATACTGGTTCAGGCAAATCGACGATGATTCAACATTTAAACGGTTTATTGCAGCCGACAAAGGGTACAGTCCAAATTGGAGAGCACCTGATCTCCTCACAAAAGAAAGAAAAAAAGTTAAAGCCTCTTCGAAAAAAAGTTGGGGTTGTCTTTCAATTTCCTGAGCATCAGCTGTTTGAAGAAACAGTTGAGAAAGATATTTGCTTTGGTCCCTCAAACTTTGGAGTGTCCAAAGAGGAGGCAAAGCAAAAAGCAAGGGATGCGATCGGGCTAGTAGGTTTGGATCCTGAATTATTAGCACGGTCTCCGTTCGAGTTAAGCGGTGGGCAGATGAGACGTGTTGCGATAGCTGGTGTACTAGCGATGGAACCTGAGGTATTGGTACTGGATGAACCAACAGCCGGACTTGATCCAAAAGGTCAGCATGAGCTTATGGAGATGTTTTATCACCTTCATAAGGAGCAAGGTCTGACAGTAATCCTTGTTACGCATAATATGGAAGATGCTGCGAAGTATGCAGATCAAATTGTCGTCATGCATAAAGGAACGGTCTTTTTGCAAGGAACAGCAGAGGAAGTATTTTCACATGCAGATGAATTAGAACAAATCGGCGTGTCTCTTCCGATGTCTTTAAAGTATAAACGTGCAATTGAAGAGAAGCTTGGCGTCTCCATTCCGAAGGCGACCTTATCTTTAGAGGATCTAACTCATGAAGTTGTACAGGTGCTACGAAAAGGTGGTCGTGAATCATGCAGCAGTTGATTATTGGGAGATATATTCCAGGCGGGTCACTCATTCATCAACTTGATCCTCGTACGAAGCTGTTGATGGTCTTTTTATATGTATTTGTTGTCTTTTTAGCAAATAATGTGATTTCATATGGGCTTTTATTTTTATATGCACTCATTGCTTTATTTTTTGCAAAAGTGCCGATTCGTTATGTACTTTCGGGCTTAAAACCAATTTTATGGATTTTTCTTTTTACATTTTTCCTGCATATTTTTACAAATAAAGAAGGGGATGTACTTTTCCAGCTTGGTTGGTTTTCGATACACGAAAAAGGATTAGAGCAAGGAATTTATATTTCGATACGCTTCTTTGTCATTATTTTGATGACAACATTATTAACACTAACCACAACACCGATTGAAATTACGGATGGGATGGAAACGTTGTTAAAACCATTAAAACGTATAAAGGTTCCTGTTCATGAAATCGCATTAATGATGTCTATTTCTCTTCGTTTTATTCCAACATTAATGGATGAGACGAGCAAAATTATGAAAGCACAAGCATCCCGTGGTATTGATTTTGCTGGTGGTCCGATAAAAGATCGATTGAAGGCGGTCATTTCTTTGCTTGTACCGCTTTTTATTAGTGCTTTTAAGCGTGCCGAGGACTTAGCGATTGCAATGGAAGCACGTGGCTATCAAAGCGGTGAGGGACGTACAAAATTTAGGCAGCTGCGCTGGAAAATAAGTGATACGTTAACGATAATGAGTTTATTTTGCTTAGCGTGCATGTTAGTATGGGTGCGGTCATAATGGAGAATAGAGAAATGGAAAGAATAAAATGTACAATTGCATATGATGGCATTAATTTTTGTGGTTATCAAATTCAACCACAGCATCGTACTGTTCAACAAGAAATAGAGAAAGCTTTGCAAAAGGTGCATAAGGGAGAAGCTGTTCGTGTTCAGGCCTCCGGAAGGACCGATTCCACTGTTCATGCAAAAGGACAAGTTATTCATTTTGATACACCATTGTCACTTGCAGAAAGGCAATGGATGAATGCCTTAAATACAATGCTTCCAGATGATGTTATTGTGCGTCAGGTGGAGAAAAAAACAGAAGATTTTCATGCGCGTTACGGTGTTGAGAAAAAAGAATACCGCTATCGTGTATTATTATCCAAAACGGCTGATGTATTTCGTAGACATTACGTATATCAGCATCCATATGCACTGGAAATAGAAGCTATTCGAAAAGCGATTCCTTATTTTATTGGAACGCATGATTTTACTTCATTTTGTTCGGCAAAAACTGACAAAAAAGATAAAGTACGAACAATTTATGAAATAGATTTGATGGAGCAAGGTGATGAGCTAGTCTTTCGCTTTGTTGGGAATGGTTTTTTATATAATATGGTTCGAATTATTGTCGGTACGCTGCTTAGCGTCGGTCAAGGGAAGATTGCTCCTGAAAGCATCCCAGACATTTTAAAAAAACAAGACCGTAGTTTTGCTGGGAAGATGGTACCGGGTCATGGGCTTTACTTATGGCAGGTAAACTATAACAACTAATCCTGGTGTAACATTTGCTTGACATTAGAAACTCAAAAGGATATCATAACATATGGTATTGTTTCTAAAACCACGATTAGCCCCGGAAGGAAATCGTGTTTAAGATAAACAATAGATTTTTTCTATGGAAAAGATAGCGAGTAGGAGGGAAACAAATGCGTACGACTTTTATGGCAAAAGCTAACGAAGTTGAGCGTAAATGGTATGTGGTTGATGCTGAAGATAAAACTTTAGGTCGCCTTGCTACTGAAGTAGCGTCCATTTTACGTGGTAAAAACAAACCAACATTTACACCACATATTGATACTGGTGATCATGTAATTATTATTAACGCTGAGAAAGTTCACTTAACAGGTAATAAATTAAACGATAAAATTTACTACCGTCACACAAATCACCCAGGTGGACTTAAACAAAGAACAGCTCTAGAAATGCGTACA
Organism: Bacillus sp. DX3.1; assembly: GCF_030292155.1. NCBI lineage: Bacteria > Bacillati > Bacillota > Bacilli > Caryophanales > Bacillaceae > Bacillus > Bacillus sp. DX3.1. The sequence goes on from NZ_CP128153.1 coordinate 146,491, forward strand.
AACTACCCTGTACAAATGTTAGAGCTTGCAATTAAAGGCATGCTTCCAAAAGGACGCTTAGGTCGTCAAATGTCTAAAAAATTAAACGTGTATGCTGGAGCAGAGCATCCACACCAAGCACAAAAACCAGAAGTTTACGAACTTCGCGGATAATTAATTAAAGGAGGGCTTACTTTGGCACAGGTACAATACTATGGTACTGGACGTCGTAAAAGTTCAGTAGCACGCGTACGCCTAGTTCCAGGCGAAGGACGCGTTATCATTAACGGTCGTGATTTTGAAAACTACATCCCATTTGCTGCATTACGTGAAGTAGTGAAACAACCTCTAGTTGCAACAGAAACTTTAGGTAACTACGATGTACTTGTAAACGTAAATGGTGGTGGATACACTGGTCAAGCTGGTGCAATCCGCCACGGTATTTCTCGCGCTTTACTAAAAGCTGATCCAGAATACCGTCTAACATTAAAACGTGCAGGTCTATTAACTCGTGACGCACGTATGAAAGAGCGTAAAAAATACGGTCTTAAAGGCGCACGTCGTGCACCTCAGTTCTCAAAACGTTAATTTTTGCGAACTACAACCTCAGCCTATTGGCTGGGGTTTTTTTATTTTATAGAATAAGTAGCCTTATTAATCGAAATAAACATACCTTATTTCCTCGCAACATGTTTCCTTATATAATCCACAGTGTTTGGAATAATTTAGTGCTGTTTTCCTACGTATGCTTCACCTTTAGAGGTTTAGACTAATACATATTAGGGAGGTTTATAAGTACTATGAATGTCATTGTTAGCCTACAAGAAAAACAAAAAGAAAAGCAGTTAAAGTATGAAAGAAAGATGCTTCGGGAATTATCGTTAAAAACTTTGCGATCGAATATTCAAGATGCTTTCTGTATGAAAGAGTTACATCGTCAATATGAAGATTATTGTATTGAACTAGGAATTGAGTCGTACTTATTAGGAGCGAGATACAGTAAGTTTGGCTATTATGGAGAATCTTTTTTTGATGTGAAATATAGATCTTTAGAGGAAGAACAGCAATTAACAGAAATGCTGTTTCACTTTTTAACGAGCGCCACCTTGCAGGATATAGAATCAAATGAGGAAGAAATATTATATGAATCCTGCCAACGCTTTATTAGCTCGTGGTGGCGTGAAGGGTATGAAAAAGGTGAGCGAAGATATCGCCTAAAGCTACATTAAGAAAAGCATAAACTTTCCTCTTGTCCCATATAAGTAATTAGAGGGACTAGCTGGAGGAGGAAAGGTATGAAGAGAATTCGAATTATCTCTTTCATGTTAGCTGCAGTTGTACTGTTTTTCTTGGTAAAACAAGAATTTCAAATTACAAAATCGTGGCGATCATGGAATTTACCTTTGTCTGGGAAGGTCATTGTATTAGATGCTGGACATGGTGGACCAGATGGAGGTGCAGTTGGTGGTAAGGATATTGTAGAAAAGGATATTACTCTCGAAATTACAAAAATGGTACAAGATTATTTACAGGAGCAAGGTGCTTTGGTCATTTTAACGCGAGAGGGAGATTATGACTTAGCTGATAAAAATACAAAAAGATATAGTAGACGTAAAGCAGAGGACTTGAAAAAGCGTGTGGAAATCATCAATAAGCCTGAGGTGGATTTTTTTGCAAGCATTCATTTAAATGCCCTGCCAAGCGGTGGTTCAAGGGGGGCGCAAACATTTTACTATCGCTCTTTAATTGAGAATGAGCGTATAGCTAAATTTATACAAGCTGAATTACGAACAAGTTTAGAAAATACAAATCGCTCAGCTAAAACAATTTCTCACGTATATTTGCTTAAGCATGCCAAAACACCAGGGGCTTTAATTGAAGCTGGGTTTTTATCAAATGTAAATGAAAGATATATGTTAAATTCAGAGAAATATCAGCAGAAGGTAGCGGCAGCTATATATCGCGGAATATTACGTTATTTTACGGAAAAAGGAAATCCTCCTGAATAAGGGGGTTTTTTTGAATCCGTCTTGTTAACGAAGTTTTCCGAAAATATGTTATACTGGAAATGAAAACGCATTTATTTTTAGAATGTAAAGATACACACCCAATGCATTTAACATTACTTTATTTTTCATACAGGGGGCTGGGCTGATTATGGTAACGAAAGAACAAGTAGTGGAAGCACTTGAAGGGATTACTGATCCGTTTCTACATAAAACATTAAAAGAAACAAATGCAATTCAAGAGGTGACTGTAAAGCCTGAGAAAGAGCATGTGAGTGTTAAAATTGCGATTGTGAAAACAGGAACTGCTGAACAAATGCAATTGCAGTCAGCTGTTGTTAAACTTGTAAAAGAGCTTGGAGCAGCGACAGTCGGCTTGCGGTTTGCTGAATTTACAGAGGGCGAGCTAGCACAGTTTGCCCCGCAGCAAGAAGAACAAGAAAGTCAGTCTTTGCTATCACCGCATTCTAAAACAATATTTTTAGCAGTAGCAAGCGGAAAAGGTGGGGTTGGTAAATCAACCGTTTCTGTAAACCTTGCCGTTTCATTAGCGCGTTTAGGAAAAAAAGTCGGTATTGTTGATGCTGATATATATGGTTTTAGTGTGCCTGATATGATGGGGATTGAAAAGCGTCCAATCGTAAGGGGTGATAAAATTATTCCAGTGGAGCGTTTAGGGATAAAGGTAATTTCTATGGGCTTCTTTGTAGAGGATAATGCACCCGTTATTTGGAGAGGACCAATGCTTGGTAAAATGTTAAATCATTTCTTTACGGAAGTAGAATGGGGAGATTTAGACTACTTAGTATTAGATTTGCCGCCAGGTACAGGGGATGTAGCATTAGATGTTCATTCTATGCTGCCATCTTGTAAAGAAATTATTGTAACAACGCCACATCCAACGGCAGCTTTTGTAGCAGCTCGTGCTGGTGCAATGGCCTTGCGTACAGAGCATAGTATTCTTGGGGTTGTTGAAAATATGGCTTATTTTGAAAGTAAAGTAACTGGTGAAAAAGAGTATGTCTTTGGAAAAGGTGGAGGAGACAAACTAGCGACAGAGCTAGAAACGGTTGTATTAGGTCGAATTTCGCTTCAACAACCAGACTGGAATAAAGAAGATTTTGCACCATCTGTATATGATAGTGAGCATAGAATTGGCGCGATTTATCGTACAATTGCGCAGCAAGTTATTGAAAGAACAGCAGTAGAACAAAAATAAACCTCTATTACGTGGTAAGATTCCCACCTCTATATGGAGAGGTGGGAATCTTTATCCCGATGGGCCAGGGCTGATAATCAGCGGGGAATGAAGAAAACTTCTGCTGATTAAAATTTCACTTTATGTGTAAAGGTCTAATTCTTGGATGAGATGAAGCGTATACAAATGGGAGTTTCAATTTATTTCTGTTCTTTACCTCCTTCTTGCGAGCCGCCACCGCCTGCTTCTTTTTTCTCAGCTCCACCACCTTTTTCAGCTTTTTTAATACCTTTACTAATAATATCAATCATTTTAGCTTGGAAGAGTGGACTTTCAGCGGCTTCTGTTAATACTTGTTGTAAATATTGACGGTATTCTTTACTTTTCATCGTTTGCAGCATCATTTTTTCTACTTCAGGATTTTTCATAATTTCTATAACGCCAGCTTGGTATTCAGGGTCTTTTAATAAGGTTTTCATTAAGTTTGTTTGTTCTTTGCCCATACTTTTTGCAAACTTTGCTGCAAACTCAGGGTCTTTAAATAATTTTTCCCAAAATTGTTGCCCCTTTTCAGATGCCATTGCATCTTCAATTGTTTTTTTCACTACATTTGCATCCAATATGAGTGCTTGTTTCATTTTTTCGTCTGTTAATACATCTTGAATCGCTTTTTTTCCTTGATCGGTCTTTAAAATATCGACAATCATTTTCTTTGTCTGATCGTAATCTAACTCAGGTTTCGCTTCTTCTCCTTGTGCGCATGCTACAAGTGTAATAGGAAGGATGGAAAAAAACAAAATGAGCAGCATCCGTTTCATTAGCTGGAGCTCCTTTCAAAACAGTTCTCTTTTTTAATATAAATATCTTCAAGGAATTTATACATGTTCATGGCTAGCTTTTTGAAATTGTCATTGTTACAATTTAAGTAGAAATATATAAATAATGGGGGATATGTTGTGAATAGCCGAAAATGGGTACGACTATTTTTAACGACGTTGTTTCTTGGGGGAAGTAGTACAATCTTTATTGGTTTTGTTTTAGGATGGGACAAGTACGATAAATTTTTTCAAAATTTCGACGGTAAGGAAATTTTGATGATTTCATTTTGGTTACTTGGTGTAGGTTTCATTTTTAGTGTCATAAGTCAAATGGGCTTTTTTGCTTATTTAACAATTCATCGTTTCGGGTTAGGGATGTTTCGGTCATCCTCTCTTTGGAACGCAGTGCAGCTCTTTTTCATTGCGTTCGTGCTATTTGATTTTGTGTATTTAAGATCTGTGCTCATTGCAAATGGGAACGCATCGCTTGGAAATAACATTCTTGTAGCTGGGGTGTTGTTTGTATTTGGGACAATTGTGGCTTATATAAAGAGTAAAGAAACAAATAGAAAGGCGTTTGTGCCGGCTTTGTTCTTTATGGTTGTTGTAACAATTCTTGAATGGGTACCCGCGCTCCGTATCAATGATACAGATTGGTTATATTTAATGGTTATACCGTTACTATTATGCAATGCGTACCAGTTACTTGTATTGCATCGTTTAGTGGGACAAAAAAGTGAATCGACGAGTTGATGGAATAGGAATGGAGAATAAAAGGGTACAACACTTTTCGTATGAAAGTGTTGTACCCTTTGTTTTATCCCGCTATTCGTGGGCAGTAATACCCCACCTCAAGATTCTAAGGAAACCAAAGAAGATAGGTGGGGGATGAAGAACCCCCACTGATTAAAGTTTCGCTTTATCTCGCTCTAATGGAAAGTCTTATTTAATATCTTCACTTTTCGCGTTTGTATTCGAAATAAGCTGTGATACAGATACATGTTCATAGCCATCTCCTTTTAATTTCTGTAGGAGCAGCGGTAGTGCTTCATCTGTTTGTAGTGCTGAATCGGAAGCATGCAGTAAAATGATATCCCCGCCTCGTAAATTGTTAGCGACAGTTGTTACGATTTTATCTACACCAGGGTTTTTCCAGTCGTTTGAATTGTTGCTCCAGTGTACAACTGTATATCCAAGAGGTTCAGCTACTTTTAGAACAGTTTTATTAAAGTTCCCACTAGGAGGACGCAAGAGCTTGACTTGCTTTACACCAAGCTTTGTGAATACATCTTGTGCGCGTAAAAGGTCCCTCCGTATCTCAGTTGCTTCTAAAGAAGTGTAATCTTTATAGTTATAGCCCATACTACCAATTTCATGACCATCTTTCATAATACGCTCAACAATATCAGGGTGCCGCTCTGCCCATGCAGCGGAGAGGAAGAAAGTTGCGTTTTTAATTTGTTTTTCTTGTAAAGTTTCAAGTATAGGAATAGCTCTTTTATCCCCCCAACTAATATCAAATGTTAACGAAACTTGTTTTTTGGCTGTATCGCCTTTGTAAATAACTTTTGGACCAGTAGCAGTGGAAAAAGCAGATTGATGAGAATATGTTTTTAAGAAGAGAAGCCAAGCAGTAAATAAGGAAAGTACAATAATTAAACTGATGTGCTTAAATTTACGTTTACTCGTTATAAAAAAGAAAAACATAATGTTCCGCCCCTTTGTCCAATCCTTTTCAGTTACTTATATGCATGAAAAGAGGAAAAGAGAACTGAGCGATTAATATCGTAAGAAATGGATAAAATGAACGATAAAGTGCAAATATCAGGAATGTGTGTTTTTTACAGTTTTGGTGAGTTTATAGTCAAAAGTTGATTTGCAGGAGAAAGTAGCTGTTTAGGTGATTTCAATTGTCTGGTGAATGATGCCTCGCGAATGGATTGAGAGATTATAGCCCCAATACTGATAAAAGTATCACTTTATTTCGTACATACAAGTAATAGCTGAGGTGATCAATTGATCGGAATTATGATTACAAAAGAAGAACAAAAAGAAATAGAGTATATATTGAAAAGGGAACTAGAGGAACTTTTATTTGATTTTGCGGATGAACGTATACATGAGGTTGTGAAGAAGACGATGGAAGAACGTTATAAAATTATCTTTTGTTTGTTTCGAAGAGTAGCAAATGCGGAAGAATGTATACGTTATGTGAGAAAAAGAATTTTTTATTAAAAAGTATTGACTATAGCATTTAGTATATGGTAAATTAATAACCGTCGCTGATGCGAAACGGCAGAAAGCGAAAAAACAAAATGAAAAACTTATTTGACATTGAATAACTGAGATGTTAACATAAGGAAGTCGCAAATGAGCGGCAAACAAGTTCTTTGAAAACTGAACGAAACAAACAACGTGCAACGTCAATTTTTATTTTTATGATGCTAGACAAACTAACTTTATTGGAGAGTTTGATCCTGGCTCAGGATGAACGCTGGCGGCGTGCCTAATACATGCAAGTCGAGCGAATGGATTAAGAGCTTGCTCTTATGAAGTTAGCGGCGGACGGGTGAGTAACACGTGGGTAACCTGCCTACAAGACTGGGATAACTCCGGGAAACCGGGGCTAATACCGGATAACATTTTGCACTGCATGGTGCGAAATTGAAAGGCGGCTTCGGCTGTCACTTGTAGATGGACCTGCGTCGCATTAGCTAGTTGGTGAGGTAACGGCTCACCAAGGCAACGATGCGTAGCCGACCTGAGAGGGTGATCGGCCACACTGGGACTGAGACACGGCCCAGACTCCTACGGGAGGCAGCAGTAGGGAATCTTCCGCAATGGACGAAAGTCTGACGGAGCAACGCCGCGTGAGTGATGAAGGCTTTCGGGTCGTAAAACTCTGTTGTTAGGGAAGAACAAGTGCTAGTTGAATAAGCTGGCACCTTGACGGTACCTAACCAGAAAGCCACGGCTAACTACGTGCCAGCAGCCGCGGTAATACGTAGGTGGCAAGCGTTATCCGGAATTATTGGGCGTAAAGCGCGCGCAGGTGGTTTCTTAAGTCTGATGTGAAAGCCCACGGCTCAACCGTGGAGGGTCATTGGAAACTGGGAGACTTGAGTGCAGAAGAGGAAAGTGGAATTCCATGTGTAGCGGTGAAATGCGTAGAGATATGGAGGAACACCAGTGGCGAAGGCGACTTTCTGGTCTGTAACTGACACTGAGGCGCGAAAGCGTGGGGAGCAAACAGGATTAGATACCCTGGTAGTCCACGCCGTAAACGATGAGTGCTAAGTGTTAGAGGGTTTCCGCCCTTTAGTGCTGAAGTTAACGCATTAAGCACTCCGCCTGGGGAGTACGGCCGCAAGGCTGAAACTCAAAGGAATTGACGGGGGCCCGCACAAGCGGTGGAGCATGTGGTTTAATTCGAAGCAACGCGAAGAACCTTACCAGGTCTTGACATCCTTTGAAAACCCTAGAGATAGGGCTTCCCCTTCGGGGGCAAAGTGACAGGTGGTGCATGGTTGTCGTCAGCTCGTGTCGTGAGATGTTGGGTTAAGTCCCGCAACGAGCGCAACCCTTGATCTTAGTTGCCAGCATTTAGTTGGGCACTCTAAGGTGACTGCCGGTGACAAACCGGAGGAAGGTGGGGATGACGTCAAATCATCATGCCCCTTATGACCTGGGCTACACACGTGCTACAATGGACGGTACAAAGAGCTGCAAGACCGCGAGGTGGAGCTAATCTCATAAAACCGTTCTCAGTTCGGATTGTAGGCTGCAACTCGCCTACATGAAGCTGGAATCGCTAGTAATCGCGGATCAGCATGCCGCGGTGAATACGTTCCCGGGCCTTGTACACACCGCCCGTCACACCACGAGAGTTTGTAACACCCGAAGTCGGTGGGGTAACCTTTATGGAGCCAGCCGCCTAAGGTGGGACAGATGATTGGGGTGAAGTCGTAACAAGGTAGCCGTATCGGAAGGTGCGGCTGGATCACCTCCTTTCTATGGAGAATTGATGAACGCAGTTCATCAATATACGTTGACTTGTTTCGTTTCGTTCAGTTTTGAGAGAACTAAATCTCTCGAAATGTATGTTCTTTGAAAACTAGATAACAGTGTAGCTCATATTTTTTTAATTAATTTTGGTTAAGTTAGAAAGGGCGCACGGTGGATGCCTTGACACTAGGAGTCGATGAAGGACGGGACTAACGCCGATATGCTTCGGGGAGCTGTAAGTAAGCTTTGATCCGAAGATTTCCGAATGGGGAAACCCACTATACGTAATGGTATGGTATCCTTACCTGAATACATAGGGTATGGAAGACAGACCCAGGGAACTGAAACATCTAAGTACCTGGAGGAAGAGAAAGCAAATGCGATTTCCTGAGTAGCGGCGAGCGAAACGGAATCTAGCCCAAACCAAGAGGCTTGCCTCTTGGGGTTGTAGGACATTCTATACGGAGTTACAAAGGAACGGGGTAGACGAAGCAGCCTGGAAAGGCTCGTCATAGAAGGTAACAACCCTGTAGTCGAAACTTCGTTCCCTCTTGAATGTATCCTGAGTACGGCGGAACACGTGAAATTCCGTCGGAATCTGGGAGGACCATCTCCCAAGGCTAAATACTACCTAGTGATCGATAGTGAACCAGTACCGTGAGGGAAAGGTGAAAAGCACCCCGGAAGGGGAGTGAAAGAGATCCTGAAACCGTGTGCCTACAAATAGTCAGAGCCCGTTAATGGGTGATGGCGTGCCTTTTGTAGAATGAACCGGCGAGTTACGATCCCGTGCGAGGTTAAGCTGAAGAGGCGGAGCCGTAGCGAAAGCGAGTCTGAATAGGGCGTTTAGTACGTGGTCGTAGACCCGAAACCAGGTGATCTACCCATGTCCAGGGTGAAGTTCAGGTAACACTGAATGGAGGCCCGAACCCACGCACGTTGAAAAGTGCGGGGATGAGGTGTGGGTAGCGGAGAAATTCCAATCGAACCTGGAGATAGCTGGTTCTCCCCGAAATAGCTTTAGGGCTAGCCTTAAGTGTAAGAGTCTTGGAGGTAGAGCACTGATTGAACTAGGGGTCCTCATCGGATTACCGAATTCAGTCAAACTCCGAATGCCAATGACTTATCCTTAGGAGTCAGACTGCGAGTGATAAGATCCGTAGTCAAAAGGGAAACAGCCCAGACCGCCAGCTAAGGTCCCAAAGTGTGTATTAAGTGGAAAAGGATGTGGAGTTGCTTAGACAACTAGGATGTTGGCTTAGAAGCAGCCACCATTTAAAGAGTGCGTAATAGCTCACTAGTCGAGTGACTCTGCGCCGAAAATGTACCGGGGCTAAATACACCACCGAAGCTGCGGATTGATACCTATGGTATCAGTGGTAGGGGAGCGTTCTAAGGGCAGTGAAGTCAGACCGTAAGGACTGGTGGAGCGCTTAGAAGTGAGAATGCCGGTATGAGTAGCGAAAGACGGGTGAGAATCCCGTCCACCGAATGCCTAAGGTTTCCTGAGGAAGGCTCGTCCGCTCAGGGTTAGTCAGGACCTAAGCCGAGGCCGACAGGCGTAGGCGATGGACAACAGGTTGATATTCCTGTACCACCTCTTTATCGTTTGAGCAATGGAGGGACGCAGAAGGATAGAAGAAGCGTGCGATTGGTTGTGCACGTCCAAGCAGTTAGGCTGATAAGTAGGCAAATCCGCTTATCGTGAAGGCTGAGCTGTGATGGGGAAGCTCCTTATGGAGCGAAGTCTTTGATTCCCCGCTGCCAAGAAAAGCTTCTAGCGAGATAAAAGGTGCCTGTACCGCAAACCGACACAGGTAGGCGAGGAGAGAATCCTAAGGTGTGCGAGAGAACTCTGGTTAAGGAACTCGGCAAAATGACCCCGTAACTTCGGGAGAAGGGGTGCTTTCTTAACGGAAAGCCGCAGTGAATAGGCCCAAGCGACTGTTTAGCAAAAACACAGGTCTCTGCGAAGCCGTAAGGCGAAGTATAGGGGCTGACACCTGCCCGGTGCTGGAAGGTTAAGGAGAGGGGTTAGCGCAAGCGAAGCTCTGAACTGAAGCCCCAGTAAACGGCGGCCGTAACTATAACGGTCCTAAGGTAGCGAAATTCCTTGTCGGGTAAGTTCCGACCCGCACGAAAGGTGTAACGATTTGGGCACTGTCTCAACCAGAGACTCGGTGAAATTATAGTACCTGTGAAGATGCAGGTTACCCGCGACAGGACGGAAAGACCCCGTGGAGCTTTACTGTAGCCTGATATTGAATTTTGGTACAGTTTGTACAGGATAGGCGGGAGCCATTGAAACCGGAGCGCTAGCTTCGGTGGAGGCGCTGGTGGGATACCGCCCTGACTGTATTGAAATTCTAACCTACGGGTCTCATCGACCCGGGAGACAGTGTCAGGTGGGCAGTTTGACTGGGGCGGTCGCCTCCTAAAGTGTAACGGAGGCGCCCAAAGGTTCCCTCAGAATGGTTGGAAATCATTCGTAGAGTGCAAAGGCATAAGGGAGCTTGACTGCGAGACCTACAAGTCGAGCAGGGACGAAAGTCGGGCTTAGTGATCCGGTGGTTCCGCATGGAAGGGCCATCGCTCAACGGATAAAAGCTACCCCGGGGATAACAGGCTTATCTCCCCCAAGAGTCCACATCGACGGGGAGGTTTGGCACCTCGATGTCGGCTCATCGCATCCTGGGGCTGTAGTCGGTCCCAAGGGTTGGGCTGTTCGCCCATTAAAGCGGTACGCGAGCTGGGTTCAGAACGTCGTGAGACAGTTCGGTCCCTATCCGTCGTGGGCGCAGGAAATTTGAGAGGAGCTGTCCTTAGTACGAGAGGACCGGGATGGACGCACCGCTGGTGTACCAGTTGTTCTGCCAAGGGCATAGCTGGGTAGCTATGTGCGGAAGGGATAAGTGCTGAAAGCATCTAAGCATGAAGCCCCCCTCAAGATGAGATTTCCCATAGCGTAAGCTAGTAAGATCCCTGAAAGATGATCAGGTTGATAGGTTCGAGGTGGAAGCATGGTGACATGTGGAGCTGACGAATACTAATAGATCGAGGACTTAACCATATAATATGAACGCTTATGTTATCTAGTTTTGAAGGAATATACCTTCATAAGTCTGGTAATGATGGCAGAGAGGTCACACCCGTTCCCATACCGAACACGGAAGTTAAGCTCTCTAGCGCCGATGGTAGTTGGGACCTTGTCCCTGTGAGAGTAGGACGTTGCCAGGCTTGTATTATTCCGCAGTAGCTCAGTGGTAGAGCTATCGGCTGTTAACCGATCGGTCGTAGGTTCGAGTCCTACCTGCGGAGCCAATATGCTTCCATAGCTCAGCTGGTAGAGCACTTCCATGGTAAGGAAGAGGTCACCGGTTCAAGCCCGGTTGGAAGCTTGCGCACAGTATTACAAATTTTTGGCCCGTTGGTCAAGTGGTTAAGACACCGCCCTTTCACGGCGGTAACACGGGTTCGAATCCCGTACGGGTCACCACTTTTGGAGGATTAGCTCAGCTGGGAGAGCACCTGCCTTACAAGCAGGGGGTCGGCGGTTCGATCCCGTCATCCTCCACCATATTTGTTTAAGTTATAATGTCGGAGGGGTAGCGAAGTGGCTAAACGCGGCGGACTGTAAATCCGCTCCTTCGGGTTCGGCAGTTCGAATCTGCCCCCCTCCACCATTTTTCAAAAATAACCTTATAGAGGTTTATTTTTTTGGTGAGACAAGCATACTAGTAAATATTAATGGGCTATAGCCAAGCGGTAAGGCAACGGACTTTGACTCCGTCATGCGCTGGTTCGAATCCAGCTAGCCCAGCCATTTACGAGCCATTAGCTCAGTTGGTAGAGCATCTGACTTTTAATCAGAGGGTCGAAGGTTCGAATCCTTCATGGCTCACCATTTTTGCGGAAGTAGTTCAGTGGTAGAATACAACCTTGCCAAGGTTGGGGTCGCGGGTTCGAATCCCGTCTTCCGCTTTTCATTTTGGGGCCTTAGCTCAGCTGGGAGAGCGCCTGCCTTGCACGCAGGAGGTCAGCGGTTCGATCCCGCTAGGCTCCATTATAAATAGGAAAAAACCTTACATTCATTTTGGATGTAAGGTTTTTTGTTTATCCCGCTATTTGCGTACAGTAATCCTCCTACCTCAAAGTTCGGTAGGGGATAAACTCTGCCCGTAAAAGCCCAATTGGTGCGGGCTAATGATCAATGGGGATGAAGATTGTCATAGCGTCTGACTCTTATAAAGAAAGCTTAGGGGCATTAGAGGTATGTAACGCGGTTGAAAAAGGATTTTCGGCTATTTTCCCACAGGCAGAGTGTGTAAAGATTCCAATCGCAGATGGAGGGGAAGGAACGGTACAAGCCCTTGTAGATGCTACAGATGGGGATATGATTACAGTTCATGTAACAGGGCTCCTTGGAGAGCCTGTAGAGGGGTTTTAAAAACCGCTTTTATTGAAATGGCTGCAGCATCGGGATTATAGCACGTTCCAATCTATAAAGAGGGAATAGATGCTGTATTTAGTGCTGTATCCAGTCCCGTGACATTGGAAGAAGCATATATAATGGAAAAAGAAAATATTGAAATGACTGCACGAAATGTTGCAGCGGTATGGAAATTAGCATCAAAAAAGCGTCTCTAAATAAAGAGACGCTTTTTGTTTTCATGGTGGTATTTTCGATTTATACATAAAGTAGCTTTGAAATAGGAGTTTTTATATAAATATAAGTGAATAAATTGTATATACATACAAAAAAATGTCGAGTTGAGTCAGACTATATAAAAGATTTAAAATATTTAGTGAAGGCATAAAAGGGGGAGACTATCTATGAAGAAAGAAATTTCGATTGTTGGAGTTCCGATGGATTTAGGACAAATGCGCCGCGGGGTTGATATGGGACCAAGTGCGATTCGTTATGCAGGAGTAATTGAAAGAATCCAACAAATAGGATATGACATTGAAGATATAGGGGATTTATGTATCGAGAGGGAAGAAGAGATAGATGAAAATACAAAGTTAAGAAACCTAAAACAAGTTGCAAAAGTGTGTGATGAGTTGGCAACTAAGGTTGATAATATTATAGAGAAAAATCGTTTTCCACTTGTATTAGGAGGCGATCATAGTATTGCAATTGGAACGCTTGCAGGAGTAACAAGGCATTATAAAAATTTAGGTGTCATTTGGTATGATGCACATGGTGATTTGAATACAGAAGAAACATCACCATCTGGAAATATCCATGGGATGTCACTTGCGGCAAGTTTAGGTTATGGCCATTCTTCGTTAGTGAATTTATATGAGGCGTATCCGAAAGTGAAGAAGGAGAATGTTGTTATTATTGGGGCGCGTGCACTAGATGAAGGAGAAAAAGACTTTATTCGAAATGAAGGCATTAAAGTATTTACAATGCATGAAATTGATCGCATGGGTATGACTGCTGTTATGGAAGAAACGATTGCGTATTTATCGCATACAGATGGTGTTCACTTGTCACTAGATTTAGATGGACTTGATCCACATGATGCTCCAGGAGTTGGGACACCTGTAACTGGGGGATTATCGTATCGAGAAAGTCATTTAGCGATGGAAATGCTTGCAGAGGCAGGTATTATTACATCCGCTGAGTTTGTAGAAGTAAATCCGATTTTAGATGAGAAAAATAGAACAGCAACGACAGCAGTAGCCTTAATGGGTTCTTTATTTGGTGAAAAGTTAAAATAATGTAAAAAAAGTAGCTGAAATGCTACTTTTTTTATTTTACAATAAGTGTATAATAATGAATTAGATTATACCACTTCATAATAAAGGTTCGACATCTTACCAATTTATCACGCTATTTGTGGGCGGTAATACCCCCTACCTCAAAGTTCGGCAGGAAGCGAAGAAGTTAGGTGGGAGATAAACTACCCGTAAAAGCCCGATTGGTTCAACTAGTGATCGGTGGGGAATGAAAAAACCAACCGATTAAAGTTTCACTTTATGTTAAAGGAGAAACGTCGTTTGTAATTGTCGTTTCTTTCATGTATGGTATAATTAACTAGTTGTTGTAAATATATATAGGTGGAGCATAAAACTAGTATTTCAATATATAGATAAATTTGCTCATAAGTAGGAGGAAGGGTTAGCATGCCTTTTGGAGATATGAACTTTTTAAAATATCTCAGTACGATATTAGATATCGCCGTTGTGTGGTTTGTTATATATAAGCTAATTCTTGTAGTCCGAGGTACAAAAGCTGTTCAACTTTTGAAAGGGATTACAGTTATTATTATCGTTCGTATTTTAAGTTATTTATTTGAACTGCATACATTGCAGTGGCTGACGGATCAAGCATTAACGTGGGGCTTTTTGGCGATTATTATCATTTTCCAACCAGAGCTAAGACGAGCACTGGAGCAATTAGGAAGAGGAAGCTTATTCTCACGTGGGATTGGTCAGGAAGAAGATGAACATGAAACGGTTGCAAACGCTGTAGCAAAAGCAACAGAATATATGGGTAAACGACGCATCGGTGCACTGATTACATTATCTAGAGAGACTGGGATGGGCGATTATGTCGAAACAGGAATTCCCTTAAATGCAAATGTGTCATCAGAGCTGCTTATTAATATCTTTATCCCAAATACACCACTTCATGACGGGGCGGTTATTATGCAAGGGAATACGATTAAAGCAGCAGCTTGCTATTTACCATTATCAGAAAGCCCGTTTATATCGAAAGAGTTAGGAACGCGTCACAGAGCAGCAATGGGAGTTAGTGAAGTAACAGATAGTATTACAGTTGTTGTATCAGAAGAAACGGGTCAGATTTCTTTAACGAAAAACGGAGAATTACATCGTGATTTAAAAGTGGAACAATTAAAGGAAATGCTTATGGTAGAATTCAGCGGAAACGTTAAGACAACTTCTTCATCTTTATGGAACTGGAGGAGGAAGCGTCATGGATAAGTTAATGGAGAACCACTGGTTTTTAAAAGGAATCTCATTACTATTGGCGTTAATGCTTTACATGTCAACAAATTTAACAGAAAAAAATACAGTTGGGAATGCAAATTCATCTCCTTTCCCAACAGGTGATATAACAGAAACAATATCTGATGTTGCAGTAACGTTGAATTATGATGAAGACAAATACATTGTAAGTGGTATACCGAAATACGTAAAAATAAAATTAGAAGGCCCGAAGAATGTGATTACTGCAGTGAAGACAAAGCGTGAATTTGGAGTATCTGCCGATTTACGTGGGTATTCTCCAGGAACATACGAGGTTCCTTTGAAATATAGCGGGATGGAAAATAATTTAAAAGCAACGGTGCAGCCAGCAAAAATCAAGGTTACCATTCAAAGTAAAGCGAAAAAGTCGTTTCCTGTAGAAGTAAAATATTCAAATGAAAATCAAATGCAGGGCGGTAGCATGGTTGAGAAACCCACTGTCAAACCAAACACAGTTGAGGTTGTTGGTACAGAAGAGGAATTGGCACAGATTTCTCTTGTTCGAGCATATGTGGATTTAAAAGGTATAAACAAAACAGTAACAAAAGAAGCGGAAATTGTGCTGTATGATGAAGATGGAAGAAGACTAGATTTACAAACGATTCCATCTAAAGTGAGTGTTACAATTTCTGTTCCAAATCAAACTGCGACAAACAATGTCGAAAAAACTGTACCGTTAGCATATGTAAAAAAAGGTAGCTTGTCAGATGGAGTAGTTGTTAAAAACATTCATTTAGAACCAAATGAAGTAACAATATCAGGTCCAAAAGAAGTTTTGGACAATATAAAGTCCTTAGAGGGCGTCGAAGTAGATCTCAGTAAAATTACAGAGTCTACAACATTCGATGCCTCTGTTTTATTACCGAAGGGTGTAACAAAGGTAAATCCGAGTCAAGTGAAGGTGACAGTTGAAGTGCAAAAGCAAGAGCAGACAAAGCATAAGACGATTGACGGGATTTCCATACAAACAAATGGTTTATCAGATGAATTCACTTTACAATTTCTTTCTCCTCAAGGTGGAAAGGTAAGTGTTGATGTTTCAGGAGAGGCAAGTATAGTAGATAAAATAACAGCAGCACAAATAAAGGCGTCAATTAATCTACAAAATGTAGCTTCAGGAACACATGATCTTCCAATCCAATTTAGTGGTCCGAACAATGTTTCAATAGAGGTAAAAGAAAAGAATGCGAAGGTAGAGCTTGTAAAGAAAGAAAAGCCAGATCAAGAAGTACAAGGTAAGCCAGAGCAGCAAGATCCACAGAAAGATAAAGAGAACGATCAAAATCAAGGTCAAGATCAAGGTCAAGATCAAGAGAACAAAGCAGAAAACAAAAATGACAATGAGCAAGAAGAAGGAGCGAATCGTAATGGGTAAATATTTTGGTACTGATGGTGTACGTGGTGTCGCAAATAAGGAATTAACACCGGAATTAGCTTTTAAAATTGGTCGCTTTGGGGGTTATGTATTAACAAAAGATACCGATCGTCCGAAAGTTATTATTGGTCGTGATACACGTGTATCTGGTCATATGTTAGAAGGTGCTCTAGTAGCAGGACTATTATCGACTGGGGCGGAAGTTATGCGCCTTGGCGTTATTTCAACTCCTGGGGTTGCCTATTTAACAAAGGCTTTAGATGCACAAGCAGGTGTTATGATTTCAGCATCTCATAACCCAGTACAAGATAACGGAATTAAATTTTTCGGTTCAGATGGATTTAAATTAACTGATGAGCAAGAAGCAGAAATTGAAGCTTTATTAGATAAAGAAGTAGATGAATTACCACGTCCAACTGGAACAGATCTTGGCCAAGTGAATGACTACTTCGAAGGTGGACAAAAATACTTACAATACATTAAACAAACTGTAGAAGAAGACTTCTCTGGTTTACATATTGCATTAGATTGTGCACACGGTGCAACATCTTCTTTAGCACCGTATTTATTTGCAGATTTAGAAGCGGATATTTCTACAATGGGAACATCACCAAACGGTATGAATATTAACGATGGTGTTGGTTCTACACATCCAGAAGTATTAGCAGAATTAGTAAAAGAAAAAGGCGCAGATATTGGACTTGCTTTTGATGGAGATGGAGATCGTCTAATCGCAGTAGATGAAAAAGGAAACATTGTTGATGGCGATCAAATTATGTACATTTGTGCGAAGTACATGAAAGAAACTGGCCAGCTAAAACACAATACAGTTGTTTCAACTGTTATGAGTAACTTAGGATTCTACAAAGCACTTGAAGCAAACGGTATTACAAGCGACAAAACAGCTGTTGGAGATCGCTACGTAATGGAGGAAATGAAACGCGGCGGTTATAACCTAGGTGGTGAACAATCTGGTCACATTATTTTACTAGATTACATTACAACTGGTGACGGAATGTTAAGTGCACTTCAACTTGTAAATATTATGAAAATGACGAAAAAATCATTATCTGAGCTTGCAAGTGAAATGACAAAATTCCCGCAATTATTGGTAAATGTTCGTGTAACAGATAAAAAATTAGCATTAGAAAACGAAAAAATTCAAGAAATCATTCGTGTGGTAGAAAAAGAGATGAACGGAGACGGTCGTATTCTTGTTCGTCCATCTGGAACAGAGCCACTTATTCGTGTAATGGCAGAAGCACCAACACAAGAGATTTGTGATGGATATGTACACCGCATTGTAGAAGTTGTGAAAGCAGAAGTTGGAGCTGAATAATTTGTTGTTTTTATATGTAAAAGGGGTACATTTCGTGCCTTTTTTACATATATTGTATATACAATGAAAATTTTTCATTGACGGTTTATGGCGTTTGTTATAAGATGGTCTTGTTCTTTTTCTCAAAATAATATATGAAATATGAAAGCGCCAGAACTACATGATACGTAGTTGACGAGGAGGAGTTTTATCGAGATTTCGGCGGATGACTCCCGGTTGTTCATCACAACCGAAAGCTTTTGCTTAAAGCATTGAGGTGACTCAATGGACAAAGGTGAAAGTGTGATGAGGGAAAAAGAACGGATAACACTAGCTGTATAAGTATACGGACTGAAACCAATCGAGAGGAAGGTGAAAGCCGTTACAAACTTACAGGGCTAGCAATATGTAATCCGTTTTTTATATGTAAATAATGGGATCGGACTATGTCGTTACATGTTCGCAGAGCAATGTAAGCATTTGTAGCGGCGACTAAACATGTGTGGAATCGTAGGATTTATTGGAGAGCAAGATGCAAAGGAAATTTTATTAAAAGGGTTAGAAAAGCTAGAATACCGCGGATATGACTCAGCGGGGATTGCAGTACAAGCCGAGAACGGTGTTGTTGTATACAAAGAAAAAGGTCGTATTGCAAAACTTCGTGAAATTGTAGACGCAGACGTAGCTGCAAGTGTAGGAATCGGTCACACACGCTGGGCTACACATGGTGTTCCAAGCAAAACAAACGCGCACCCACATCAAAGTACATCACAACGCTTTACACTTGTTCATAACGGAGTAATTGAAAACTATGAATTAGTGAAAAAAGAATATTTGCAAGATGTGACGTTTGTAAGTGAAACAGATACAGAAGTTATCGTTCAGCTTATGGAACAGCAAGTCAACACAGGATTAAGTGTAGAAGATGCATTCCGTCAAACGTTAACAATTTTACATGGTTCTTATGCGTTAGCATTACTTGATGCTGAAACTCCAAACATGATTTATGTTGCTAAAAACAAAAGCCCGCTATTAGTAGGTGTTGGTAACAACTTTAACGTTGTTGCAAGCGATGCAATGGCAATGTTACAAGTTACAGATCAATTTATCGAGTTAATGGATAAAGAAATGGTGATCGTAACAAAAGAAAGTATTACAATTAAAAACTTACAAGGTGAGACGATTGATCGTGCACCGTTTATAGCGGAATTAGACGCAAGTGATATTGAAAAGGGAACATATCCTCATTTCATGCTAAAAGAAATTGATGAGCAACCACTTGTAATCCGTAATATTATTCAAAAGTATCAAAATGATAATGGTGAAATTGAATTAGATGAAGATATTCGCAGTGCAATTTTAGATAGCGACCGCGTTTATATTATAGCGTGCGGAACAAGCTACCATGCTGGTCTTGTTGGAAAGCAATTTATCGAAGGATTTGCGAAAGTACCTGTAGAGGTACACGTAGCAAGCGAATTTTCTTATAACATGCCATTATTAACAGAAAAGCCATTCTTCATTTACATCTCACAAAGTGGTGAAACAGCAGATAGCCGCGCTGTACTTGTGCAGACAAATGAAATGGGTTATAAAGCATTAACAATTACGAATGCACCAGGCTCTACACTTTCTCGTGAAGCCGACTATACATTACCGTTATATGCTGGACCTGAAATTGCGGTTGCTTCTACAAAGGCGTACACAGCACAACTTGCAGTTCTTTCAATCCTGGCAGCGGATATTGCCAAGGTAAAAGGTGTGAAAATTGATTTCGACTTAACACACGAGCTTGGTCTTGTAGCAAATGCGATGGAAGTACTTTGTGATCAAAAAGACGAAATGGATGCACTTGCAAAAGAATTTTTAGCAACAACACGCAACTGTTTCTTCATCGGACGTAGCGCAGACTTCTACGTAGGATTAGAAGGGGCATTAAAATTAAAAGAAATCTCTTACATCCAAGCGGAAGGCTTTGCCGGAGGAGAATTAAAACACGGTACAATCGCGTTAATCGAAAAAGGTACACCAGTTATCGCACTTGCTACGCAAGAGCACGTAAACCTTGGAATTCGCGGTAACGTAAAAGAAGTAGCAGCACGCGGAGCAAACCCATGCATTATCGCAATGAAAGGTTTAGAAATGGAAGGCGACAGCTTTATCTTACCAGCTGTGCACCAAGCACTAGCACCACTTGTAGCAGTTATTCCATTACAACTAATTGCATACTACGCAGCTCTTCACCGTGAGTGTGATGTAGATAAACCACGTAATTTGGCTAAATCTGTTACAGTTGAGTAATAGGTTAGTAGTTTAATATATATTTGTGTAGATTTAAAATAAAGTCGCGATGTTTATAAAAAAGTTGCGAAGCTTTACCCCTTTGGATATGATTATCTAAAGGGGTGTTTTTGTGTCGAAAAGAAAAAGAACATCTCAAATCGATAAGTGGATTAAAGAGGGTAGAGGAACGGGTAGTGGGGCAGATTATCAGCCTTGGCTTAAAATTCAAGATGTTTCCTCATTAGGGCGGTCAACAAGATTAAAAGGTATAAAGACCGCCAGACAACATGAGTTTTTATCGGATTTGGAACGGAACTACTTTTATTTAACTGAATTTTCTGATGTTATTTTAGATATTCGTGAACAATTTTCTTTATTACCACAAGAAGAGACGATTGTCATTGCTGAAGAGCTTGGGATTAAACACCCAGCTGATCCAAAAACAGGCGATCCAATTGTTATGACAACGGACTTTTTATTAACAGTTGATAAAGGACAAGGTATATTTGAAGTCGCTCATACTATCAAAATGAAAGATAAGCTATTAGAAGAACGTGTGTTAGAGAAGTTTGAAATTGAACGGGAAAATCGCTCTTTGTCGATGTTAATATTATCATCGTTTGAAATTCGTGAATGGAAAACTATTTATGATCGACTGCTTATAAATCTTGTGAATGATAGTGAAACTTGGACAAGTAAGTCATTGAAAAGCATTGAAGGTCAAGGTATTACAGTGGTGAAAGCTAAACACAGTTCTAAAGGGGTTCAGCATAGGGCAGAGGTTTTATTGAACAAATTAGATTACTAGACATTACGAGGGGGTTTATTAATGAAAATGAATGAAAAAACATATCTAAGTATAGAAGAGATTATTTCATTACCAACCTTATCAGGTACAAACATAAGTGATGATGGCAAAAACGTAGCATTTGTCAAGAAGACAGCTAACTGGAAAGACAATAAATATAGGAATCATGTATGGATATATGAAAAAGATAAGGGGCAGAGTTACCCATTAACAACTAGGGATATAGATAGTACATACCCATTATGGTCTCCAGATTCTAGGGATATCGCATACCTTAGCCCAGTTGGTGATGGGGATAATAAGAAAAATCAGATCTTTGTTAAGTCAATAGATGGTTATAGTGGGGTTCAAATTACTGATGAGAAAGAAGGGGTCAGTAAATTCAAATGGGAGTCTACTGGCAAGGGTTTTTATTATGTTGCACAGTCAAAAGAATCTGAGGTGATAAAGAAACGTAAGGAACTATATGGAAATTTCCATCATATAGGGAAGGAATACCAGAATAATTGTTTATATTACATTGAAATAGAAAAAGTGATACAAAATGATAAATATGAACACCTGGAAAATTCTGACAGTGCTGGTAAGGATAAAGAAGAACACGAAAATAGCGTTGTTTATCAACTAACTGATGGGAAGGATTTTCATATCCATGAATTTGATATTTCAAATGATGGGAAAAAGGTTGTATTTATGGCTACACCAAGCCCAAATATGGGAGATTATATTAATGGAGATCTATACATACTAGATATTAAAGCTGGAGAGCTACAAAAGATGAATATAGATAAGTTGTTGGGAGGGAGCGTTTGCTTTTCTCCTGAAGGCAGCAAAATATGTTACTCAGCAAGCATAAGGGAGAAGGATTACTATAAGACCCATATACAAGACAGTACATTAGAGATATATGATATTAATAATGGAGAGCTAATTCAACCTTTAACAGATTTTGATAGTACGGTTATTCCATTACGGTGGACAGCTAAAGGAATTTTAATTAGATGGCAGAATAAAACTAATTATCTTATTGGGTTGCTATCTGAGGATGGCACTGTGGAAATGTTAAGTGAAAAAGTAGATAGCTTTATAATAGATGCTTCTATAACAAGGGATGGAAATCATATATCCTATAATAAGGCTATAACAAATGAAACCTTTGAAATCTATTTAGACGATAAAAAAATAACGAATGAAAATAGCTTTTTCAAAGGAAAGCTTAAAAGTAACAGGGAAATAATCTCATGGCAAAGTAGTGATGGTCTTGAAATAGAGGGTGTTTTATCAACCCCAGTAGAGTTTGACGCAAATAAAAAATATCCCTTATTAGTGGTAATCCATGGTGGTCCGGCTTGGGCATCCTTTCCAATATTTTCAGACTGTTTTAATGAGAAATATCCTATTGAACAGTTTATCGAAAAAGGCTTTATAGTTTTAGAACCAAACTACAGGGGAAGTTCTGGTTATGGTAATGAATTCTTAAAAGCAAACTATAGAAAACTGGGAATTGCTAACTACGATGATGTTATATCTGGAGTGGATAAACTAGTTGACAAAGGGATTGCAGATAAAGATAGAGTAGGGGTTATGGGATGGAGCAACGGGGGATATATATCAGCTTTCTGTTCTACATTTAGTAGTAGATTTAAAGCTATTTCAGTTGGAGGTGGAATTACTAATTGGAGTACCCATTATGTAAATACAGATATACCTTACTTCATTAGGATGTATTTAGGAAATAATCCATGGAATGATCCAGAGATATATACTAAAACATCACCAATGATATATATTAAATCAGCCTGTACTCCCACCTTAATCCAACATGGCGAAAAGGATGCAAGAGTTCCAACTCCAAATGCATATGAGCTATATCAAGGATTAAGGGATATGGAAGTTGATACAGAATTAATTATATTTAAAGGAATGGCATATAGTTCTGACCAGCCAGGAATTAATGTAGCTATTATGAAGCAGAATTTGATGTGGTTTTCACACTATATTCTTGGAGAAAGTATGAAAGATTTTAGGGTTTTATAATGGATATCCTCACAGGATACATAAGGATGAAACAGTCTTCATAAGGAAGCTTTTTTTTCTTATTTAGCCTGTGATTGTAGCTCTATGATTTCCATGTGAATTTCCACTGTATAATACTCTAGCAACTACATTGACTTACAATTGTATAGCAACGTTATGGCATTAAGCTCCCTGTACCTTTGTAGGGGTACGGAAACATCGCCATCAAGCTAAGGAAAACATAATACAGAAATATGTAAAATTTTCTTTGTAACACTTCAGTAAAAAGAGGTATACAGAAAAAATGGTATGCTAAATAACCCTTAAGGGCTAAATTTTTTTAAACTATTTCATTTTTATTTTGATAGATGTTGTACGTATGCAATACCTAAGATATCAAACACCGTTTTCTTTCGATATCGATGTGACTTCTGTCCATTTTTATCAAGTAAATGAAACAAGCGAAGAAAACTTTTTGCTAACTGATTCGATTGATGTTGCATTTGTTGATATAGTACTCGAAAGTAATCATGAATCATATACATGGCTTTCCATTCACTCAGTTCTTTTTGTTTTTTAGCCAGTAGTAATTGTCGCATCTGGAACATCACTGTAGAAGATAATAAGAGCGCAATTAATTTTCCATAGATATGACACTCTAACCGTTCCTTTTTTATATTTGTATTGTGATGAATACGAAAAATCGATTTCCATGTTTTAAAAATGATTTCGATTTGCCAACGAAGGGAGTAGAATTCATGAATCGCTTCTTTTGAAACATATTCCGATGGAATATTAGTCACATACACATTGATTCCTTGCAATTTTTTAATTCGATCGCTAAAAGTTATCCTTTTCTTTTTCTCTTTATATGCACGATCTTTTCTACGTTGTGCTTCTTGCTCAGGAGTTAGCTTGTAAATCACGGCGCGTGCTGGAAGTCCATAATCACGACCAATGTAAACAACAGGAATTTCATAGCATTCACCTGGCTGTAGCTGATCCATAATGGCTTCTAAATCAATCATTGTGTATTGATATTTCTTCTTGATGGATCCGTTTTTAAAAGCAAGGATATGCTCATTTTTTTGAAATAGTTTGGTATTCATTTTTAGTCGAGATAAGTAGTAGGCCCCTTTTTGCTGTATCGCATCTAAATCAATTAAACTAAAATAACCTAAATCTCGTATGCATAGGTCTTGTAAATCAACAGTATGTTGAACTTCTTTTCCATAATTCACATCATTTTGTTTGCCAGGTCCCACTTCAACATGTAAAAACTGTCCACTCAGCAAATCATATTCTAGTTGTATTTTCACACCCGAAGCCTTCCCGCTTCCTCCAGATCCAGGATAGGACGCTGCAAGTTGGTTCGAGACTTGAAATGTGGTAGCATCTAGAATCCGAATACGACGAAAGTATGCTGAAAAAGAAGAAGGAAGAGGCATCGTGGATAACAATTGTTTTTGTAATAACCGTGAGAATAGAGAGCGTAAAAATTCTACTGCTTTTGTATTTAGCCTGAGATTCAGTCCTTCCGGACTGATAAGGACACCTGTTTCTGATTCTAAAATGCCACATAATCGAGCCAGAGAATGACTCGCAGTATCTTGTCCCATCCCAATACATAATGAAGATAGATCTTGTGCCCGAAATTTACTCGTACGTTGAACAAACTGAGTTTGTTTGGCAAGTTCGGTTAATGCTTGTGGTGAAAAGCTACGTTGTAATTCCTCTGCAAGCAGTCGAAACACTTGAGAACTAGAAAATTTTTTCATAGATATTCCTCCACTTTTTCTTAAATTTTATACAATAGAAAGAAAAAGGAAAGAGGGAATCAGACATGTATCCACTAGGTTCGAAAGAACATCCCATCATCGTAAAGGTTTCGTCTCAAACAAGAGCAGAGAAAGTGGCTGCGATTTGTGAGGCATACAATTTTTACTACATAGTTGGGCTAGAATTCAACGAAGATATATCGGATTTAAAAAAAGCAATCAAAGATTGCTCCAGACCAGCAAATATTTATGAGAATTGCCCTTGTAACAGTGGGAAGAAATACAAGTTTTGTTGCATGAACAAAGAAGTTGAGTTGGACATATAAAAAACGAAATACCTTCATTTTTTCGGTTTGGGGGTATCTTGATTTTGTTAACTTGATGGCGATGGGGTACGGAAACGATTCGTGTAAAAACTGCAATAGGATAAAAACGTGGCTCAGATATGGAAAATTACATATTTGCCACGTTTTCTACTTATAAAAGATTAATTAGACCTAGAAGGCAAAGTAGATATAAGAAATGGATACTTCAGTACAACTGATTTATCTACGGGACAAAAAAAGATATATTAAATAAAATGATCAAACTTTTTTAAAAAAAATGAATGTGGGTAAAATGCCAAAGAGCTAAATTTTGATCAAACTTTTTTCAACACCTACAATTTGTGGCTTTGTAAAAAAGATTGATCATTTAAAACAAAGTTTGATAACTTAAAATAAAGATTGATAATTTGTAATAAAGTTTGATAAAAAATAACCTCTTTGGGTATGGTATCCGTAAGAGGTTATTTTTATTATTCAGAAAAAGGATGAGATAAGTATGTTACCCAAATATAATTCTGATAATCCGAGTTTGCTAGAATCGATAGTTTGCTTTACTGATATTTTAGGGTTTTCCAATTTAATTATAAACACACCTAATCGACAGTCTGGATGTCTCCCTGTAACTTTCTTGGTTCCCATGTAATTTCGTTATTCCCTACTGTAACTAAGTTGGTATCCGAGAGAGAAGAGGGGAAGAGGCTGAGCCTAATTTGGGGAGGGAAGGACAAAATAATAGGGGAATATATTAATAGAATTTTAAGGAGACTAACCTATTAGAAAATGATAAATGTAAATATTTGAAATGTATGTCAACAATTTTAAAAAATGCTGTGTATTCTATTTTATATCGTAGTAATCTTGTAATGAACAAGTTAGTTATTCTTTAAAGGAGGCAAACAAATCATGGATATTATGATTGAAAAGATTCCAGCATATCGGATTGCTTACATAAGGCAGATTGGCCCTTATGGAATTAATAATGTGCGAACAATGGAAAAATTAAAAGAATGGGCAAAATCTAACCATTTATTTAATGACGAATCCATAATTCTTGGAATTGCTCAGGATAATCCTGAAACTACTAAACCTGAAAACTGTCGTTATGATACCTGCATAGTTGTTTCAAACGACTATTCAGTAACTGATGGCTATGTAAGAGAAGGTAATATTGTTGGAGGAAAATATGCTGTTTTTAAAATTAATCATACAGCAGAAGCAGTTCAGAAAGCGTGGATTGATATTTTTCCAGAATTATCAAGGCAAGGATATCAATTTGATGAAGCAAGACCAATCATCGAAAGGTATGTAGTCAAAATGGTTAATAATCATCATTGTGAAATTTGTGTACCCGTATATTAAAGTAGTAATTGGATAAATTCCAATTTGTTTGATTGAACAAAACGAGCATAATGTCTGGTTGAGTTAATGCATGTTTTTCATAAAATGTGAATTAAGGGAGATAAAAATAGCTTCCCTTAAAATTTGTAATATTTTCACCGTAACTAAATTCATTTTCCAATTAGGCTATGAGCTAAAAGAATTTGCGGAACAACATATAATTGGGCAACGAATGTTTGGTTTAAGAGATAATATTGAAACATGGAGTAATATTATCTCTGTCTATATTCCTAAATATTAATACTTTTAAAGTTTAAAGTAGAAAAGGGAACATAGAGAAGTTCCCTTTCTTAATGAAAAACAGTCATTTGTCCTTACTCCATATAATCAAGGTCAGTGTATTGAAAAATAGGATTATCAAGATACATCAATTGAGGGAGTAATAAATCTACGGTGTAGCTTAAATAAAAAAATTATAAAATGGAATAAAAAATTCACTTTTATGAATTGCATTGGCTGGGGTGAGGAAACAACCTCACCCCGGCTTCTCTTGCTGCTGCTCTATTTCGATAATGTGAATTTCACTTTTTTCCCTTGTGAAATGTCTTTTACCTCTTTATTTCTCATAGGTCCTAATTCGATCTCAAAGCTTTTGTCTTTCCAAATCTTTTCATACTGCTCCTGATCTAAGGTGTAAACCTGTAATAAATCGCCAGATGTTCCGGCTTTGATCAAATCATTAGAGGTGTAATTCAGCAACATGCCTTCGCTGATTGTATACTGCACGCCATCATTCACTTTTAGTGTAGAACTTATTGGAGACAACGCAATATCTTCAGACCCTTTGTTATCGAGTTTAAATTGGACTGTCAATAAAACAATGCCATTTTTGAAATTTTCAAACCGTGGAGCTTCAACGGAATTTGGCGTGAATTTGGTGAATTGGTATCCATCTAATGTAGCATTGACATCACCTAATTGTTCACTTTTATTAATGTTTGATTTCTCTTTTAGCATGTTCTTCTCGCCCATGTTATTAACGGTTACTTTATCTTGATAAAAAGTTTTATCTGCTGCAACCTTTTCAGTACCTTGTTTATTTAAACTTAACGCAAATTTCCCCGGACTTCCGATTGGAGCGTCAAATTTTCCTTTATTAGCTTGCGCGTTAGGAACGTCGACTGATACCGTTGATAGCTCCAAAATTTTTGTTAAATCATCTTTACCGAATGGATAAGCAACATAACCAGAAACGGTTTCCCCTGCTTTTACTAAATAATCATTGTTTGGAGACAATTTTACAGATAATTGATCTTCATTTGGAATTAAATCTTTATAGTTACTGTAAGCCTTCTGAGCGCCTGTAAATGACATGTCTAAGGTTGGCATATAATAAACATCTTTATTCGAATTATTCTTTACACTATAGTGTGCAAGAATAACCCCACCATCTGTTTGATCGTTAAAAGGAATATTAAAATCGGTATGAAAACCATTCAATTCAACTAATGTATAGCTATCAAGAGATACTGAAACATCGTTTAATTTATGTACTTGCGGTTCTTTGTTTTCATAAAGGACTTTCGTTTTACCTTTTGTTTCTTTCTCCATATATGAGATAAGCTTTGAATAATTGTTTGAGTTAACTGCCGTATCTTCAGTGTTTTTATCTTCAGATTCTTTCTCTTTTGCTGTATCCGTCTCTTCTGCTTTATTTTCTTTTGCTGTATCCGTTTCCTCTGCCTTACTTTCTTTTGTCACATTCTCTTTTTGATCTTTATTTGCTTTGTCACTTTCACCACAGCCAGTTATCATAAAGGCTGCAACCATCACGACAGAAAATAAAGATATTATTTTTTTTGACATTCCTCTTCCCCCTGTTTTTTTCTCTATTAAACTTTTAATCTACACAATCAAATAATTGGTTATATCCCTCCCTATCATTTCTACGTTTCATTATAGAAAAAAGCTTTACCTTTTACCAGCTTTTTCTAGTACCTTGCACCATCCAAGTGGATAAACATATCTCTCAAAAAGCAAACCTTATGACACAGTATAAAATTTCCTTTTTAAACGTTTTACTCTCTATTAAGTGCGGAGAACCATACCACAAGTAACGGCGAAAATTAGAGGGTGCCGGTTCACTGGTAACGGCAAACAAAAGCCTTAACCCTTGCAAGAAGCCTGAGTTAAAGGCTTGGTTTTTGTGTGTTCCTAGGGCCTTGTGGATGGACTTCTCACTTTTTTATCAGCTCTAAATGGTTTATAATTATCAGATAATAGTAGATGTTTTAATTTATAAAAGATTATAATAGATTATGATATGATTATAATTGAGGCAGAAAAGATATGTTTCTAGGTGGGGTCTAGGTGGCGCCTTGCTTTTTGTGACATCTAAGCAGGAGTGCCTACTCTTTTTTGAAAATATAGGGGATGGGGAAGATTATAATGAGCAACATGCAGAAAAAAACAGACGTTATCTTAATTGGTGCCGGAATCATGAGTGCGACTTTGGGATCATTACTGAAAGAGTTAGCACCTGAATGGGAAATCAAAGTGTTTGAGAAACTCGCAAACGCAGGAGAAGAAAGCTCTAACGAATGGAATAATGCGGGTACGGGTCATTCTGCACTGTGCGAGCTTAACTATACATCCGAAAAATCTGACGGATCTATAGATATTAGTAAAGCTGTAAAAATTAATGAACAGTTCCAGCTTTCAAGACAGTTTTGGTCTTATCTTGTAAACAGCAATCTGATTCGTAATCCGCAGGACTTTATCATGCCAATACCTCATATAAGTTTAGTACAAGGGGAGAAAAATGTAACGTTTTTGAAAAAACGTTTTGAAGCGCTTTCAAACAATCGTTTGTTTCAAGGGATGGGATTTTCCGATGACCCTGAAAAACTGAAAGAATGGATTCCACTTATCATGGAAGACCGTACATCGAATGAACCGATAGCGGCAACAAAAATCGACTCTGGAACGGATGTCAACTTTGGTGCTTTAACACGCATGTTGTTTGACCACTTACAGAGTAAAAACGTCGAGATAAACTATAAGCATAGTGTCCAGGATATTAAACGTACTAGTGACGGATCGTGGGAAGTGAAAGTGCATGATATCGATAGCGGTAAAATCGAATACCATACTGCAAAATTCATCTTTATCGGCGGTGGGGGCGGAAGTCTGCCTTTACTACAAAAAACCGGTATTCCTGAGTCAAAACATATTGGAGGGTTCCCGGTAAGCGGACTATTTATGGTATGTAACAATCCGGAAGTTGTAGAGCAGCATCATGCAAAAGTATACGGTAAAGCTAAGGTTGGTGCTCCTCCAATGTCTGTTCCGCATCTTGATACAAGGTATATCGACAACAAAAAAACATTGCTGTTTGGACCGTTTGCCGGATTCTCACCAAAGTTCTTAAAAACTGGTTCGAATTTTGATTTGATAGGTTCCGTAAAACCGAATAATGTCTTCACTATGTTGGCGGCAGGCGTAAAAGAGATGGCATTGACAAAATACCTGATCCAGCAAGTTATGTTATCGAATGAAAAGCGCATGGAAGAATTACGCGAGTTTATTCCGAGCGCCAAAAGTGAGGATTGGGATATAGTGGTAGCGGGCCAACGTGTGCAAGTTATCAAAGATACTGATGCCGGTGGTAAAGGAACACTTCAATTTGGTACGGAAGTTATTAGTGCTACTGATGGCTCGATAGCTGCATTGCTCGGCGCTTCTCCGGGTGCTTCTACTGCCGTTCACGTTATGCTTGAGGTATTAGAAAAATGCTTCCCACAACATATGAAAGAGTGGGAACCGAAAATACAAGAAATGATTCCTTCTTATGGCGTGTCACTAGTGGAAAATCCAGAGCTTTTCCAAGAAATTCATACTTCAACAGCACAGACGCTTGATCTGAGCGAAAAAGAACTGGTCTATAGTTAATTCTTTGGATGTAGAAACAAAGGTATTTAATGAAAAAGTTTAAACAACATTTTTCATCAATGGACAATTGTTTCTATAATGAAGAGATTGAAAAGGCAATGATTGAAAAAACAGAGATAAAATAAAAAATTGGTTTTCTATAAGAGAAATTCATACAATCCGATTATTAGAAACGGGCATACTAAAAGGATCTTCCAGTCGAAGATCCTTTTTTACTACTTATTGATTCCTTTAACTGTGGAAGCAGACGCAGATGAAGCTTTAGTCCCTTTTATGGAAAAAGTCTAGTAATATCTTACGTTCCTCTTCAAATAACATTAATTTGATCAAACTTTATTTAAAAGCTACACATATAATCCGGATTATCGGTAGATACTTATTAGGGGTTAGTTCTTACCTAATCCATTATTAAATGGCGTTTTTTTTGTCAGCATGAGCTCTGCAGTAATTGGTAAATGATCAGATGCAAAAGTGTTTATAACTTCCCCAGTACAAATTTTGACATCTTCAGAAGTGAAAATATAGTCGATGCGACGATTTGGTTTATCTACAGGAATAGTAAAGTCCTCATTTTGATCGAGTTCGGCAAATACGTCTTTATACTGTGCAGTCATCTTCAGAATTTCTGGACTTTCAGGTGTAGCATTGAAGTCTCCTGCAAAGATGCTTGTTCTTTCTTTTTGTTTTGCAATCTCCAGTATTTCCTGGATTTGTAGATCTCTTTGCTCGGCTCTTTTGTTATCAAGGTGAGTATTGTAGAAACGAATATGGTTTCCTTTCACATTAATCACAGTCTCCAAAAGACCACGTTGCTCTGTCGGATTCACTGGATATGGAATATTAGTAAGTAGATGATTTTTGGAAGAAAGGATAGGATATTTACTTAACGCGGCCGTTCCGTATTGCCGACGGTGTTCTTCTCCTGGTAAAGGTTCATAGTCAAGATTTGCAGCATATGTATATTTCATTCCTAAATAATTTGCCAACCATTTCACTTGATCTTCGAAATTACTGCGCTCGGAAAAATGCTTATCTACTTCTTGCAAACCAATGATATCAGCGCCCGATTGTTTAATAATGTCTGCAATTCTTTTCAAATCCAAAATGGCATCTACGCCTTCTCCATGATGAATATTATAAGACATAACTTTAATGTCAGTCTCATTACCTCTTTCAAACATTGGAGGTTCTGCCGCAAGCGTTTTACTGTTGTACGAGAACATAGGAATCATGGATAGCAATAAAATAAAAGCAAAAACAAATGATTTTTTAAACAAGTCTAACACCCTCTCAAAATTTTCTATAAAACTACTTTTAAAGAATAAACTACTTGTATTGTCGAAATATAAAAATCTTGTAAAATTGGTGTAAAGATCTCTTAAATTTGAGAGAATTGAAAAACCCGTATGCAAACAAAAACAATAGTATCCTTTAACAGAACTTTTTATTAAAAATATATAAATACAAATTAAAAAACCGACATAAAACCCTTCTTTTTAGGTGGGAGAGAGCATCCGGCCATGCATAGAAGCGGTCACAGATCCTTTTCCTGCCCAGGCATAGTGAAAACAAAGAGAGAAAACGAGTACAGGTCACCTTTTGTTATCCATAGCCGCGGCTATATGTCGAAAAATCAAAATGGATTTATATAGTTATCGATTCAAAAGAGGTGCCTTTCTAAAAGGCGTCTCTTTTTTATGCCGCTATTTGCGGGCAGTAAAAACCTCACTCAAAAGTTCTGCTAAAAGCAAAAGAAATTAGGTGGGGGATGAAGAAAACCCGCACTGATTAAAGTTTCACTTTATAAGTTCCAGGATATCCCTTCCTATTAGAAAAGGGTACAATACAGACATAAATGAATTTTCAATTCGATATGATGTGATGTGAATAAAGATTCTATATTTTATAACTAATTAAAAAGGGGAGTATGCGTTGAAAAAACGAAAAATAACTATTGCGGTTGTAGTATATACAATTTTACTAGTAGCATCTGTACATACATACACGAAGCAACTATCTCATCCTGTTATTAAAGATGTAGGGAGGTTGCTTCCGACAAAAATTAAACGGGTTGAAAATGTAGAGAACGAACAGGAATTACAAAGATTGGTTCAAGATGCTAATGCGTCAGGTGAAAAGATTTCAATTGCAGGGATGCAGCATAGTCAAGGCGGACATACGTATTATCCGAACGGGACGGTGCTAGATATGAAAGGTTATAATAAGATATTAGCATTTGATTCAAAGCAGAAAACGATACGTGTGCAAAGTGGTGCAACATGGAATGACATTCAAAAGAAGATTAATCCATATGGTCTTGCAGTGCAGGTGATGCAATCCCAAAATATTTTTACCGTTGGCGGTTCTTTAAGTGTCAATGTGCATGGACGTGATATTAGGAATGAAGCACTTATAGATACGGTAGATTCGTTAAGGGTATTAATGGCAGATGGTACAATCCAAAATGTAAGTAGAAAAGAAAATGCAGAGCTATTTCCCTTTATTATGGGAGGATATGGATTATTTGGCGTGATTTTAGATGTGACACTTAAGTTAACAGACGATGAGTTATATCAAATACATACGAAAATGCTAGATTACCAGGAATATACTTCTTATTTTCGGCAACAAGTGAAAAACAATGAGAATGTTCGCATGCATTTAGCACGTATCTCTGTAGCTCCCGATTCGTTTTTAAAAGAGATGTATGTAGCAGATTACGCGTTTGCAGAGAATCAAGACCAGAGAGCGCAGTATAGTGATTTAAAGGAAGAAAAGATTATAGCTGTGCCGAAGTTCTTCCTTGGTTTATCACGATATAGTGAGTGGGGAAAGAACACGTTTTGGAATATACAAAAGAGTTATTTTGAACGCACAGATGGAAACTATGAAACGCGAAATAATGTAATGCGATCGGATAGTGCATTTATGGAATATGAAAATCCGAATCAGACTGAAGTTTTACAAGAATACTTTGTACCTGTCGATAATTTTTCCCCATATATAGATGATTTGCGAAAAGTGCTAGAAAATGAGGAACTAAATCTTCTTAATATTACTGTTCGTTATGTGGAAAAAAACGAGAATGCGGTTTTGTCGTATGCAAAAGATGATATGTTTGCGTTAGTGCTTCTTATTAATCAAGGGCGTTCTAAGACTGAAGTGCAGAAAACAAAAAAAGTCATTCAAAAGATGATAGATGTTACTTTGCAGCATGAGGGAAGTTATTACCTTCCGTATTATTCTTATCCAACAAAGCAGCAATTGCAAAAAGCATATCCACGTATAGATGAATTCTTCCAGAAAAAGAGAGAATATGATCCGCAAGAACGATTTGTGAATCTATTTTATAAGGAGTACGGTGAATGACATATAGAAAGTTTATAGTTTCACAAAGTCTTATTATGATGGCTGGTAGTATGGTATTTCCTTTTTACATATTATTGCTTCGCAATGTAGGAGATAGTTTCTCACAGTTTGGCTGGGCATATGGTTTATTTGCCTTAGCTTCAGCACTTGTTTATCCACTAGTTGGGAAGGTTTCGGATCGATTTGGGGATAGAAAGCTATTAATCTTATATGCTTGGTCCATGGCGATTATGATGCTGTGCTTTCCTGTTGCGACAGAAGTTTGGCATGTTTACATTCTGCAAATTATAATGGGTTGTTTAGGTGCTATACAACGAAATACAGAAAAAACGTCGCTTGCAAGAAAAGTAGAAAGTAAGGAAGCGGGTTACGAAATCGGAAAATATCATGTGTGGACATCGGTCGGAGCTGCAGTGGCCATCATTGCAACAGGATACTTGGTGGATTTCTTAACGATTGGTACTATCTTTTATATTGCTTCTGCTTTATATATGGTGAGTGGTATCGTACTTTGGAGAGAAAATAGTCGAGGAATAAATAACTAATAGCAATAGCTATCAGTTATTTAATATGTAGACATTATTGGTTATATCAATGTTTGATTTATATATTAAAAAATGCCCTCTTAGTAGGGCATTTTTGTTTGTGATTTACATATGAGGTCTTGAAATCTCCTGCATAATCCCACCCATACTCATTAGGGCGATCGTAAATAAAAATAAAATAATAGCGAGTATCACAGTTTTCTTCTTATGTTATCCAAAATGAAATATGTATATTGTTTTATAAAAAAATAATTATTTACGACGTCGTCTCTTTGCTTTCTTACGCTGATCTGTATGACTATATTTTTTTATATGAGTACTTCTGTTCTTCTTATAATTAGGTAACTTAAATATAAGAAAAGTAATTATACAAAAAATGAAAGATATAAGGTTTGCAATCATCCAAAGGTTAATATCATATTCATATAGCTTACTAAAATACTTTTTTTCATGAGTAATATGGCTTACGTTGCTGTCAATTGCTTCAAGAGTGGAAGGGATGACCCAAAAGAAACCAATTAATATAACAATTGTTCCAAGAATGAAGCTGAGTATATGTTTTATCAAGTTCTATTCTCCTTTAGTTATGTTTTATTGTGTGTCGTTCATATATTATATATTGATTTCTCTTTCCATTTTTACCTTATTCATCCTTATTTGGTATACTGAAAGAAAATATAGAATAGAAGGAGCATTGCCCTTGATAAAATTTTTAGTCTTAGCCGTTCTTACTTTATTTTTGATTCCATGGAAAAAAAGAGGTGGAGCGCTTCGTACTGTGAAAGCAGGCGGAGCTGAGAAGGTTGTAAAGAGAAAATCAGCACCAATTCTTGTCATTCCCATTTTATTTTGGGTTGGTATCGCAATCTATGAATATTTCTGGTTAATTGATGATCGTGTAGATTCTATTCTTACGCATTATGCAGTCATTATCGCGGTATTAATTGGAGTTGTCCTATTTTCTCAAGAAAAGAGAGGGAGATTGGAAGTTCAATTGAAAGCAGTTGTGATGCTTGCTTTACTTGTATCTTACGGCTATTTTGGCTATGTACATGATATAGTAATCTCGCAAAAGAAATATGATTCTGTTGTAAGAGAAGAAAAGGATATTTCAGAGCCATTTACAGAAAATGATCAACCATTTACGGTCCCGCCCAAAACAGCAGAAAATAAGATGAAAAAAGTATTTGGTGATATTCCGAAAGTGGCGTATTTTGAATTAGGAGAACTCACACCACAAATGGTGAATGGGGAAGCATTATATGTCGCTCCTATTGAAGTCTCTGGCTTTTTTAAAGCGCGCAAGGCAGAAACAATTCCGGGTTATGTGACGATGTCTGGTACAAATCCTGACGCAGAAGCGAAACTGCATGTTGGTTATAAAATGAAATATGTGCCGAGCATGTTTTTTGGTAACAATTTAGAACGTGTTGTTCGAAAAGCAGAACCCAATTTAATCTTTAAAGGGAAACCGAAGTTTGAGGTAGATGATAAAGGAAAGCCATATTATACGATGACGTATGGTGAATTTATTTCAGGTCGCTCAGGCTTTGAAGTAGAAGGCGTTGTTGTCGTTGATGCACAAACAGGTGAAGTGAAAAGATATGGTAAAGGTCAAGCACCGAAATTTATCGATGGTGTATTGAATCACGAAACGGCCTCTACGTTAAACACGTATTTCGGTAAGTTTATACATGGTTTTTGGAATACGAAGTTTTCGCAAAGTGATGTGAAGCTCCCAACGGAATGGGGAACGAAGGAAGGGGTAACGCCAATCTTTGGGAAGGATGGAAAACTGTATTACTTTACGGATTTCACTTCACCAAAAGAAGGTGTGGATTCGGCCTTAGGTTACTCATTAGTGGATGCACGTACAGGAACATTATTGTATTATAATGGGAAGCAAGTAAAAGGAATTATGGATGGTTCCGCTGCGACAGAAGTGGTGGATAATTCATTTAAGAGAGAGAAATGGCATGGAACAATGCCTGTTATTTATAACGTATATGGCAAACCTTCGTGGATTGTTCCTGTTATTGATGATGGAGGCTTAGTACGTGCTCATACGGTTATCTATGCTTCTAATGCAAAGGTATTTGCGACAGGTTCAACTCAAAAAGAAGCGCTTGAGAAATATAAAAGTGTGCTAACTGGAAGTGGTGATTCATTCCGTCCAACTTCGAGTGGAAAAGAAGCACAAAAAGAAGGCGTTGTACAACGTGTTTATAAAGAGAAATCAGGAGAAAACACAATTGTCTTTGTATTATTAGAAAATGAGCAAAAAGTATTTATGATTTCAGCAAAAGATTTCCCTTATGCGATGTTTACAGAAGTGGGAGATCAAATTCAAATTACTTATTTGGATACTGGCGAAACGATGTCGTCTGTATCTAAATTTACAAATGGTAACTTGAAAAAGTAAAGCGATAGATATTCTATCGCTTTTTTTCTTTTAGTTGTACAGAGAAGTACGATATACTTGACGAAGGAATATGGTTGTAACTATAATTGTTACGACTAAAAAGATAGGTTCACTTTATGAAACTAAGAGAAAGGATGGTTGAGATCGTTGAATGAGATTAATCGCGATGTATATAAGCCTGTAAAAGTAAACAGGTTATGGATGATTCTTGTATTAGGGACGTTAACGGCAATTGGACCATTATCCATTGATATGTATTTACCTTCGTTACCTACATTAACGGACGACTTGCAGACAAGCGCTTCACTTGCTCAGCTTAGTTTAACGGCTTGTTTATTGGGACTTTCAGTTGGACAATTGTTTGTCGGTTCAATTAGTGATATTTATGGAAGACGCAAACCACTTATTATTGCTCTTATCATTTATGTTGCATCTTCTTTACTTTGTGCGGTTGCACCTTCCATTTGGAGTTTAGTCCTCTTGCGTTTCTTGCAAGGAGCTTCAGGATCAGCTGGTATCGTTATTTCACGTGCCATGGTACGTGATCTATACTCAGGTTCAGAGATGACGAAGTTTTTCTCACTATTAATGTTAGTGAATGGTGCGGCACCTATTTTAGCTCCGATTATTGGAGGACAATTGCTGCAAGTCACATCATGGCGCGGTGTGTTTATTGTTCTTGGCATGATAAGTATATTCATGTTGATATCATCTACTTTTGTCTTGCGAGAGACATTGCCACCCGAAGAGAGGGAAACAGGTGGTTTAACAGGAACATTGTCAACGTATGGTAAGCTGCTGAAGGATCGCCTGTTTATGGGTTATGCTTTATCACAAGGTTTAGTAACAGCCGCAATGTTTGCCTATATTTCCGGATCACCATTTGTTTTGCAAAATATATACGGGGCATCTCCCCAAGAATTTAGTCTGTTCTTTGCAATTAATGGCATCGGTATCATTATTGCAAGCCAGGTTACCGGACGCTTAGCAGGGAAAGTGGATGAGAAAACATTATTTATAGCTGGGATTGGTATTGCTGCTGTTGGCGGTATTTCCTTACTCCTTATGATTGTAATAGGGGCAGGACTAATCGGCATTTTATGTTCTTTATTTCTCGTTGTATCGAGTGTGGGAGTTGTATCCACAACCGGATTTTCGTTAGCAATGCGAAATCAAAAACAAGCTGCAGGAACAGCCTCTGCTTTACTCGGCTTGCTTCAGTTTATTTCTGGTGCACTTGTTGCCCCTTTAGTTGGGATTGGAGGTAGCCATACAGCACTGCCTATGGGAATTATTATTGCTCTTTGTGAAGTGGGCGCCATTCTATGCTATATCTTTATGGCAAAACGTAGTGAAAAGCAGGCAGTACTTAGAGAGAATCATGATATAGAGGCATAGATGGAATCTCCTATGCAGTAAAATAAAAAGCCGCAACGATTCTTATAGAATGTTGCGGCTTTTTTATCGTTATATTTTTGGACGGACAAGCTTTTTTATTCACTGAAATGTAATTCTAAGGAAGATCAAAGGAACAGATAAATCTTACTTTTTTGACATATTTATTGTTTTTATCCATTATTTTCCTTGTAATGGATATGAATTCTATCTTGTAGATTTCTAGTTGCCCGAATAAACAATGAATCTATGAAATTAGCAAATGGTATAGAAATGACCGTAGCTAAATATGTAGGGTGGTTGTTATCTGTAAGTTAGAAAAAATGGGAAGAGGAGTGTTTACATGCTTAAGAAAGTAAGTGCTGTGACGCTAATGTCGCTCTTAGCTTTTTCACCTGTCATAGCGATGGCTGCACCTGGAGAAACGGCAAAAGAAACGATAGTTCAGCAGCAAGAAAAGGTACCTGCGAAGCAAAATGACATCAAGAATACAACAACAGTAAGCGAACCAAAAGTAGAGAAAGAACAAGGTAATGTGGAAGTGAAGAAAGAAAATCCTGCAACTGTAGCTAAGGATGAAAAGCAAGAAGAAAAGACGGCTTCAAAAGAACAACAACAGCCTGCTCCAGAAAAGAAAGCAGAACCAGTAAAAAATAATGAAAAAGAACAAAAAGATGAGCCGAAGGTAGAGAGTGGAAAAGAACAATCAAAAGCTACAAATCCTGTAACACAGCCAACAAACCAACCTCCAGTTCATCCTGAGGAAAAATCAAAAGATAGTGCTAACGAAAAAAATGAGATATCTATTGCTGATTTCAGTGGGAATGTTACTGGAAAAGCAACATGGGATGCACAAAAAAATCATTATGTGTTAGATGTGAACGCTACAGTAACGAATAACTCAAAAGAAAAGGTAAGTGGTGTATATCTTGGTGTTTCTATCCCAGAAGGGCTAGGTGGAGACATAGAACTTGAGGATGGTTCTGAAGCTATGTCACTGCCATTGCCAGATATGGAACCGGGAAAAACTGTTACAAAAAATGTAAAAATACCTGTGCTTGGAAATGTAGCTGGAAAAGAAGTAAATAAAGATATCGGACTATATTTACTTAATAAAGGTAGATATGAATCTCTTGGCAAAATTAAAGGAAGTGCGAATCTTGATTTTTCCGAGATGAATAAAGATTTACGTTTTGAAGGGAAGGCAAAAGCTACAACTTGTGTACCGAATTTAAAGGAAAACCAATTTACATTAGATTTCTTATTAACGACTCAAAACTTAACAATGGATGAGTTAAAGGGCTTTGATGTGGAAATTGATGTTCCAAAAGATATTAAATTAACAATTCCAGATCATTATACACAAGGAGAAATTCCGGATTATCTAAAAGATGGTTCTTTGCAAGGTGGAACTGATAAAGGAACAATGAACTTAGATATTAAATGGAATGGAAACACAGCAACAGTTCCAGTTAAAGCAATGAGAGCTGGAGAAGGATCCGTATTATATTTCCAAGTAGTTGGAGAAACTACAAAAGACTTTAAAGATTTATACGTTACGTTAACTGCAAAACGTGGGGATCAAACAATTACAAAAAAATTGCCAATTGAGAAAGTAGAAAAAGCAGATTGTAAGAAGAAAGACGATGAGAATACAGGTGGTGGAAACAACAATGGTGATGGTAAAGGGAACGGAAATAATAATCCTGATACTAACGGAGCGAACCAAAATCAGGTGAAAAATCCACCAGCACCAGTTACACCAACAAACATCAGTACAACGCCTACTAAGGTAAACTATACAAAATCACTTCCGAAAACAGGTACTTCAAGCAGTGATAACCTGTTAACATTGCTTGGCGTTGTGATGCTTGCTGGTGGTGCGTTTGTATATAAGCGTAGTCGTATGGCTGATAGTAAATAATAATACGCGGTAAAGATACATATTGGATTTTTTCCGTTTTATAAAACCCGGTTGTGGAGACATTACCGGGTTTTTTTTATTTCTTTTGAAGTACGTGATACATGTTGTTCATAATGGTGTCGTATAACATCGCTAATTTATCCCATACCCAGCGATTGGAATCGATCTCTTTTTCGCCGCAGTCAATAATATCTGTATGATCCGTAATTTTATAAGCTTTTTCTACGATGATAGGAGTAATTTTCGGTATGCGAGGTATGTTTTTTAATACATTTGCAAAATTGCCAATATATACGTGTCCGATGATTTCAATTGCTAGTGATTCATCAGATATATTTAATACTGTACCGTATTGATTGGTATGTTCTTTCTTTAAGTACTGTGCAAGTTCAAGGGAGGCATTTTTTTTCTTTAGCATTCGATGAAGGCTCGCTGTATTTTCGATGTGGAGAGATTTTTCTCGGAAGAGAACAGAAATGTCCTCTTCCATAAATGTCACTGTAATGTACATATATATTTGTATTCTCCTTTTATAAAGGGTTTGTTGTATTACTGTGTGCATATGTAAATGTAACATAGTGTATTCTGTATGTGTGCTTACAGTTTTGTAAGGTGAAGCCAGGCAGTTATGAAGAAGTTAGTCGTATAAAGTGACGATACTGTGACAAAAATGGTAGTATGTGTACAAAAGTACGTTCATAAGTGCAAAATTTGAAAGGTTCTCGTTATAATAACAAGTGGAGATAGATCGTAGACGTAGATAAAAGTGCGTGTTCAAAAAGGAGGATAAAGAGAGTCGAGCAGTTTGAGGCGCGGAAGCCATGAGTATCGGAGTGGCGACGTAACGAAGGAATGCGACAGCTATCTTAACCAGACTTTTTGAACAACCTATAAAAGGAGAGTATTTGATGAAGAAAGTGTGGAGTATTATGTTGCTTGGAAGTATGCTACTTCTAGCGGGATGTAATGGAGACAAGGATGTAAAGAAAGAGTCCAAAGAAAAAGTAGAACAGTCAACTGATAGTGCAGAAGATATGAAAGTATATCGTGACGTACATAGCAAATATGATAAAAAGATGAATAAAGAATTAAATGCAGCCATGAAACTATGGGAACAAGCAAAAGAAGAAGGTGAAAAGACATTAGAACATCCACAGTTTAAAAAAGATGTGCAAAAAGTAACAACAAGTACGCTAACGGATATTGATCATATTCGTAAAGAAATTCGTGTGCCTAAGTCTAAAGAAAAAGAACACCAGCTATATATGGGGTACTTAAATGAGACAGATCAAGCGTTGAAGAAGTTAGTGAAGTTAGCGAAAGAAGAAGATTTTTCGTTAATTCATGATATAGAAGTTCATTTCTCAACAGCTTCAGAGTACTACAAACGTTTTCAAAAAGAAGTACAAAAATAACCTTGCTTATCACAAGGTTATTTTTTATCCCGCTATTCGTGGGCAGTATGTCTAGGGATGTAATCAATCACTTATTTACAAAAAACACCTGTATCTGGGATTCAATATATTGTTGGATCTAGCCCTGACTTACGATATGTCAAAGTGAAAGCTTAAAAATAAAGAAGTAGGCACCATGCCTACTTCTTTATTTAATTTCCCTTTTATACTCTTTCTTCGTTCCATCTGAAAAGACAACTTCTAAATCGAATTTTTGGTAGTCTTTGTCGAGCTGGAATACGTCTACGACTTGATCAATGACTTCTTGGTCTGGTGTATCTTTATCGAATTTTAATTTTTGTAGAAGTGGACCTAATTTTGCAATAGCTTCGTCGCCTGTTAGTTGTCCATTTGCTTTATGATCTTCAATTTTTGCTTCCAGCGTCTTTTCATCGGCTTTATTTTTGTATTCAGCTTCATAATCTTTCTTTGTATCTTGGTAGTTCGCATCTAATTTAAATTCATTAAAGTTAAGCTTTAAATCTTGAGTTGCTTCCTCTTTTGTTTCTTCAGTCGTCTTCTTATCAGATGTTGTATCTTCCTTTTTCGGGGTAGTACATCCTGTCAGTGTAGGCACAAGCATAAGTGTTAAAAGAATAGAGAGTAAAATTCTCATGATAAATCCCTCCTTATTATATGGTTCCTTCTATACAAGTTTTTCCTAATTTTATCTAATTATGTATAAGTTCAGGGTAATTTATTTACTGTGTATGTTATGAAATGCATAGTTTGCTACGTTGCACATCGCAATTTAAATCAAAAACATTTTGGGTGAATATGGTAAATCGGGGGTGGAAGGAGGGGTCATTCACCAAGTGGTAAGCAACGGTACCTGTGATGGAAGTTTTACTTTATCATAAAAGAAAGGGTCACTGTGTATTTACACAGTGACCCTTTTTTCTTAAAAGTCGAAGTTATCTGGATCTGGACCCACGCGGTGGTTTTCATTTAATGCTTGAATTGCCTTCATGTCTTCCGTACTTAATTCAAAATCAAAGATAGTCGCATTTTCAATAATGCGGTGCTCTTTAATCGATTTAGGAATTGTTACAACACCATTTTGCAGATCCCAGCGTAAAATGACTTGTGCTGTTGATTTACTATATTTTGTAGCAATTTCTTGTAATGTTGGGTGGTCGAGGAGTTGACCTTGCATTAATGGTGACCAAGCTTCTAATTGAATACTATGTTCTTTACAAAAAGTATGAAGTTCTTCTTGTGTTAAGCGTGGATGATATTCCACTTGGTTAATCATTGGTTTAATTTCAGCAATTTCTAACACATCTTGTAGATGGTGAATTTGGAAATTACTTACACCAATTGCGCGGACGCGGCCATCTTTATAAAGTTTCTCTAAGGCTTTCCATGTTTCTGTATATTTTCCTTTTACAGGCCAATGTACTAAGTATAGATCTAAATATTCTAAGCCTAGTTTTTGAAGAGTTGTTTCGAAAGCTTGTAATGTTGATTCATAACCTTGATCACTATTCCATACTTTTGATGTAATGAATAGTTCTTCGCGAGAGACACCAGATTCTTGAATCGCCTGTCCAACGCCATCCTCATTTTTGTATACAGCAGCTGTGTCAATACTACGGTATCCATTTTTAATTGCTGCTTTCACAGAATCAATTACTTCTGTACCATCTTCGACTTTAAAAACACCTAAACCAAACCAAGGCATTTTTACGCCATTATGTAATGTTGTGTAATCTTGCAAGCTTGTAAATTTCATTTTATTTCCCCCTTGCTTTTTTATTTGTTGCTTCAATTGCTTGTTGAATAATCTTTGAAAAATTATACTCATATAAAACTTTTAAACCTTCTGCAGTTGAACCACCTGGTGTTGTTACTTGTTCACGAAGCAGGGCGGGGTCTTGTTCTTGCTGGAGCATAGCAGCAGAGCCAGCGATCATTTGAATGACAAGATGCTTTGCGGTTGCCTCGTCAATCCCGTAGTTTTTCGTTGTTTCAATTAAACTTTCGGCAAAGTGGTAAAGGAAGGCAGGAGCACTTCCAGTAACAGCGGTGAGCTTGCGAATTTCTTCCTCTGTACAGAGCTGTGCCGTACCAATTCCCTTTAATAGCAGTTGCAGTGTTTCTTGCTGCTCGCTATCTACAAATTGTCCCATTGCATATAGAGAAATAGAATTTCCAATTGTGGCAGCTGTGTTTGGCATAATCCAAGCAACAGGTGTACCTTGAGGAAGTTTTTCTTCTAAATACGATGGACCAATTCCAGCAGCAACTGTTACGACAAACTGATGTGTCAGTAGAGGAGATAACTCCGCTAATAACTGTTCGTGTGCAGCTGGTGGAATGGCGAGAACAATTGTATCCACTGCAGTAACATGTTGTTTCCAATCTTTTGTAATCGATACTCCATATGTTTGCTTTAATTGATGGAGTTTTTCTTCATTTCGCTGATTGGATACAATAATTTCTTGGATGTGTTCTTTACTTGTTTTGAGCAGTCCAGCAAAAATAGCTTCTGCCATACGGCCTGCACCAATAAATAGAATTCGTTGTTTCTTCAGCATATCCTGTATTCCTTCCTTTTGAGAATATGTTATAGAAAACGATACCATTTTTGGGCGACCTTTGTAAAAAAAAATGACTTATAGCAAGAGGAATCGATTATAGAGAAGAAATTATATTAGG
This sequence comes from Bacillus sp. DX3.1, assembly GCF_030292155.1. Lineage (NCBI taxonomy): Bacteria > Bacillati > Bacillota > Bacilli > Caryophanales > Bacillaceae > Bacillus > Bacillus sp. DX3.1. The sequence continues at coordinate 190,459 of NZ_CP128153.1, forward strand.
AAAATGGCGGAAAGTCGGAAGCGCTTTCTTTATACTGTTTATAGAGAAATTATTATACATCTGGGGAGAGAGAAATATGATCAGAAGTCCAATTTTTTTAGTTATCTCTAGTATTATTTGCATATTGGTAGGTATTTATATTCAGTCAAGTTATATAGAAATTTTTGCATCTGTCATGGGTATAATTAATGTTTGGTTACTAGCTAGAGAAAAGGTATGGAATTTTTTGTTTGGGATAATTACAGTTGCATCATTTCTATATATTTTTATCACACAAGGTTTATATGCGATGGCTATATTAGCAGCCTTTCAGTTCATATTTAACGTGTATGGTTGGTATTATTGGGTTGCACGTAGTGGGGAAGAGGATGTGAAACCGACAGTTTGTTTAGATACGAAAGGGTGGATTATTTATACCGCTTTTATTTTAGTTGCTTGGATTGGTTGGGGATATTATCAAATCCGTTATTTAGACTCAACAAGTCCATATTTAGATGCTTTAAATGCAGTATTAGGGCTCGTTGCTCAATTTATGTTAAGTAGAAAGGTTTTAGAGAATTGGCATTTATGGATCTTATATAACGCAGTAAGTATTGTGATTTATATTTCAACGGGCTTATATGTCATGTTAATTCTTGCAGTAATCAATTTATTCTTATGTATTGATGGTTTATTAGAGTGGAAGTCGAATTATGAAAAAAGAGAGCATGTAAATCGTCACGCATAGAAAGAGAGATTATTAATTAATAGGAACCCCCGCAGCAGATATGCCCCGGGGGTTTTATTAATAGATTGTTCAATTATGATTTTGTCATACCAAGAAGAACAGCACCGCCAATAATTAAGACACTACCTAGTGCAATAAATACCAACTGGCGTTTTGTTTTCTTTTCACCTAGGAAGACAATCGCCCCGAATGTAGAAATGACAATACCTGTTTGAGATAGCGGGAAGCTTGTTGCCACCCCAACTCGTGGTAAAGAAAGAAGTAAGAATAAATTTCCTGTTCCCCAAAGTAGACCGGATAAAATGTTGCGAATTGCATATTTGTTAAATGGTTTATGTTTAGATGTCAGTACAACCGCCCCAACAAACATACCGGCTGCTTGTGGTAAAATGGCAGACCAACCATCAATATTGTACCAGCGAATAATAATTACATATACAAGGTACCCGAAAGTAGAAACAATTAAAGTTAAAAGTCCTTTTTTCAATTGTCCTGGTGGCTGAGCATTTTCTTTATCATCTAATGAAGTGAAGACAACTCCAACTACGATTAAAAGGATTGCAATCGTTCCCATAATGATTGTCGTTGTTGTAGTCCATTCGTGAAAAGCGATAACTCCAAAGATAGAAGTAGCAACAAGTTGCATACCTGTTGAAATTGTAACAGTTGTCGAAACACCCATAGATTGTACTGTTTTTAATTGGTTTACTTGTCCTAAAGCCCAGAATAAACCTGAAACAAAACCAACAATTAAGATAGTCAAAGTTAAAGCTGGTTGAGTAAATACATACATGATTGATGCGAAGAATAAGGCCCCGATTGTCATACCTACCGTCTGGCTATATGCACCGCCGCCCATTTTCACACTTACTAATAAAATGTTACCCCATGCAATTGCAGGAAGAAGCGCTAATAAAATGTCCATTACAAGACTCCCTTCATGTTATTATATCGATATAATTTAAAACGTTCTAACGATCGGTAATTTTCCACGCAAGACGTAGAGGATTACCGATCGTTAAAATAGGATAAAGAATTCACGATATAAATGCGTTTTCATTTCTTCATTTTTTCAAACACCTACATATAATAACAGGAAAGTGCCTCTTTTAGAAAGTAAATTCAAATAGAATGTATATTGTTATAAATATTAAGATTCTGTTATTTAACTAGAATAAAAAAGATCCTAGCATTCTATAAGCTAGGATCTTTTTCTATAAAGGGGGTTGGGGGAATTCTTCTAACTCTATTAATTCGACTAGCGAGTAGTGGGGGGACAAGTCACTACTCAAAGTTTCACTTTATGCAAGAACATGAGCGAGTGCATAAACGAAAGCTGTAAGAAGAGCTGCACCACTTGCAAGTCCTGCATAGTCAAATTTGTTAAAAGTAACATTGTTATTCATCGTAATCTCTCCTTACTTATTTAATGTAGTAGCAACTGCTTTAGCGTCGATTAGGGCAGATAGCAACATACCCACCATGTTTACAATTTTGTTTGTTTTCATTTTGTTCATCATGCGTATCTGCTCCTTTTCGAATAGTTGTTATTACCTTGTTGCTGTCTTCATTATATGAGATAGGGGCGTGAGTAACTATCGAATTAGCTTACAGGAGGATTACAGTTTTGTAAGGTTAAAAAGCAGAAATTCTTTCGCTTTTCTATACAAAATAGCCTCATTATATGAGGACTATTTTGTATAGAAAGATAATTTTTTTTCGTATTGCGTAATTTGCTTGTTATCAATAACAGCTGTATGTTCATATATTTGTGGATCATGTAATACGGTATATAGATACTTTTTTGATAATGGAGCAATTCCATGATTTTGTTCAGATAATAGCCAAGAAATTTGCTTCCAATCTAAAATTCCTTCATCAACCTTTTTAGGGGTAGGATAAGGAAAACTTTTCGATAGGGAGGCGGTAAATAAAGTGAAACTTCCATCAGTGGGGGTTTTCTTCATCCCCCACTGATGGTTAGTTGAACCAATCGGGCTTTTACGGGCAGTTATCCCCCGCCTATCTTCCTTGCTTCTCTCTGAATCTTGAGGTGGGGGTCTTACTGCCCGTTAATGCGGGATAAATATAATCCCCCAAACAATGTGCCGTCAATTTGCCAAGATAATGTACCTTTATATGTGATGTTTTGTTCTGTTACTTGTATACCAGTTTCTTCTTCTATTTCTCTTACAATGCAAGCTGTAGGTGCTTCAGATTGTTCCATTTTTCCGCCAACACCATTCCACAAACCTTGCAAGGGTGCTTTTTCGCGATTAAGCATTAAAATGTCGTAATCTCTTCTTATAAAACAAAGTGTTTGGTTATACATCAAAATTCCTCCTTATTCTACAAATCCATTACGTTTCCAATTTATCCAGCATTATATTTTTCGGGAAATAATACGACAAAAAAGCAGCTTTTGTCGAAAGCTGCTTTAGGAAGAAGTGATTCTTTTATTAATAAGCTGTACGCACAGTAAGAATATGAGTGACATACAAACCGTTATTAAAACGAGTGTCCAAGCAAGGGGCATATTACTTGCATCAATTGCCATGTAAATGGCTGTAGGAATCGTTTGTGTTTTTCCCGGAATGTTTCCAGCAAACATAAGCGTCGCTCCGAATTCTCCTAATGCACGAACAAAACTTAAAATCATTCCGCTTAATAGTGAAGGTAAGGCAAGCGGTAAAGTGACATGTAAAAAAACTTGGTATTCACTGGCCCCAAGGTCACGAGCGCCGTCTTCAATCCGTTCATTTGCGATAGAAAACCCTGTTTTTGCTGATTGATACATAAGTGGGAACGAAACAACCGTTGAAGCGATAACAGCCGCCCATGATGTAAACATAATAGATTGTTGAAATAGTGATTCAATCCACCTACCAACAGGGCTGTTATTTCCAAAAATAATAATGAGAAAGAAACCAATAACAGTTGGTGGGAGCACCATTGGTAATAGGAAAATAGTTTCTAATAACACTTTATAACGCCATGTTGAGCGTGCTAGTACTCGTCCAATGATTGTGCCGGAAATCATAACAATAATGGTAGCGAAAGCAGCTACTTGTAAGGAAAGAAAAACAGGCGACCAAAGTGTATCAAATGCCATGGCAGTTAGGAAAGGATTGTAAATCCATATTTTTTAAAGATAGATTGTGCATCTTTTGATTGTAAATATTCATAAAACGAAGTCGCCTCTTTCTTATGCTTTGATTCTTTTATAATCCCTAATGGATAGCGAATCGGTTCATGAGAATTTGCTGGTGCTGTACTTGCAATTTTTACTTTTTCTGAAATGAGAGCATCTGTTTTGTATACAATTCCGGCATCTACATTTCCTGTTTCTACATATGTTAACACTTGCCGAACATCTTTTGTAGGTACTATTTTGTTTTGTAGATCATTCCAAAGATTTTCATGTGTGAGAGAAGCTTTTGCGTATTTCCCAGCTGGAACAGATTCAGGTGTACCAATTGCTAGTTTCTTCACTTTTTCTTCTTTTAATTCTTGAAATGTTTTGATAGAACTTTCTTTTGGAACAACTAAAACAAGCTCATTTCCAAGGAGGTTTTTTCCTTCTTTTTCATCAATGAATCCTTTTTTTACAAGTGTCTGAAATTTATCTTCTGCCGCAGAGAAGAATAAATCAGCAGGAGCACCTTGTTCAATTTGTTGCTGAAGTGCACCTGAACTACCAAAGTTAAAGGAAAGCTTTATGTTTGGTTCTTTCTGCTTATATTGTTTTTCAATTTCTTTGAAAGCATCTTGTAAACTTGCAGCTGCAGATATCGTAAGTTCAACTGTTTTTTCTTCTTTAGAATTTGTTTTTTCCTTCTTTGTATCGTTCGTACAAGCTGCACTTAAAACAAGAAGGAAAGAGAGTACTAGTACCCCAATGTACCGTAATGTAAATTTGTTCATTTGCATAATCCCCTTTCTTTTCACCAGAATTAAATATAACTAATTATATTTAATTATAACTAATTATATTTAATTATAAATATTTATATTTAAAATTAATGTGAAATATATCACTGTATAGAAAAATAGGAGAAATACACTTTTCTTTGTTACAATGAAAAGAGAAAGTGAGGAATCGTCTATGGATCATCATTCCTACACAACGGAAGAAGTAGCAAAACGATTAAAAGTATCAAAGTTAACAGTGTATGATTTAATTAAAAAAGGTGAACTGACTTCTTACAGAGTTGGTAGACAAATGCGCATTGATGCGGTGGACTTAGAGCAATATATTAAGCAAATGAAAACAGGAAAAATGCAGGTTACTTCTATTAAAATGGAAGAGAAAAGTGGAGGAAATACCTGCGTTATTAGTGGACAAGATTTAACATTAGATATATTAGCCAAACATATAGAAGGGCATTTGCCTAGTTCTAATATACTCCGGGCCTATCAAGGAAGTTTAACGAGTTTAATTAAAATGTATCAAGGGCAAGGAAGCGTTGTTAGTTTACATTTGTTTGATGGAGATACAGGGGAATACAATATTCCATATGTGAAACGAATTTTAGTTGGGCAACCATGTATTGTGATAAATTTATTAGCAAGAAATGTTGGTTTTTATGTGCAAAAAGGAAACCCAAAAGGAATGCAAACGTGGGCCGATTTGAGTAACCCTTCCATTCAATTTGTAAATCGCGAAAAAGGATCAGGAATTCGTGTGCTGGTAGATGAACAGGTGCGCATTCAAAACTTAGCGAAAACGAGTATTCGCGGATATGATTGGGAAGAGTCGAATCATATTGGTGTCGCCTCTCGAATTGCTAATGGAAAAGCTGATGTTGGCGTAGGGGCAGAAAAGGTAGCACAAATTGTGAATGTAGACTTTATTCCACTTATGACCGAACGATATGACTTGGTAATCTTAAAAATAGAAGAAAATGAACAGCTCATTGAAACGGTAAAAGAAATACTACAATCTACAGAATTTCAAAATGAACTGCGAGCAATTGGTGGTTATGATATAAGTAAAACCGGTCAAATTATATATGAAACAAATTGAAAAAACTGCTTGTCCATGGACAAGCAGTTTTTTCTATATATAAAGGGGATTGAGAGAAACAAAATTATAAGACGGGACCCTGTGCAAGTGTGTAAACGAAAGCTGTAAGAAGAGCCGCGCCGCTTGTAAGTCCTAGGTAGTCAAATTTGTTGAAAGTAATATTGTTGTTATTCATTGGAATCTCTTCCTACTTGTTCAATGTAGTAGCAACAGCTTTTGCATCGATTAAGGCAGATAGCACCATGCCCACCATGTTTACAATTTTGTTTGTTTTCATTTTGTTCATCATGCGTATCCGCTCCTTTTCGAATGGTTGTTGTTTGTTACTTTCTGACTTTATTGTACGAAGTAAGCGAGGTTTCAACTATCGAATTAGCTTACAGGAGGATTACACTTTTGTAAGAATTAATTTTTAGAAATTGTCACCTAAATTTATTACTAACTATTAGAACTTAGTGTTATAATTCTTGTAAGGAATGAATTCAAATTTAGATGTATAGAAAGGAACGGAGCGAATGTATAAGTTTATTACAGTCTCGTTGAAATATATATTTAAGATTTTTGGGAAGGTAGAGATACACGGAAAGGAAAAGCTACCTCAAGATGGACCATATGTGGTTGCTTGCACACACACAAGCTTTATGGATGTGTTAATGTTAGCGGCAGGGATGGTACCAACACAAATTCATTACATGGCGAAAAAAGAGTTGTTTCAAAGTAAATTTACAAATTGGTTTTTTAAGAACGTAAATGCGTTTCCTGTTGATCGTGAAAATCCGGGGCCAAGTACATTGAAAATCCCATCTCGTTTATTAAAAGATGGGAAAGTAGTAGGGATTTTTCCAAGTGGTACGCGATCTTCGGAAGATGTTTCATTGAAAGCTGGAGCTGTTACAATTGCGATGCGTTCTAATGTTCCATTAGTTCCCGCTGCTTATATCGGGCCATCGAGTGTAAAAGAGTTATTTAGCAGAAAAAGAGCACAATTAATTTTTGGTGATCCAATTCAAGTAGAAGCATCAGAACAGATGAGCCGAAAAGAAGTGATGCAAGCGATGACGGATCAATTGAACAAAACATTTGAAGAACTGACAGAAACGTTGCAAGAAGGACAAACAGCATAATGTGAACGTAAAAAGACGACCGGCATAGACGGTCGTCTTTTTCTTACTATATATAAAGGGGAAAGGGGACACAAGGTTATACAAGACTGAATGCAGCAGCGTAAATGAAAGCTGTAAGAAGAGTTGCACCGCTAGCAAGTCCAATAAAATCTTTTTTGTTAAAACTGATGTTGTTCATAGTCACTCTCTCCTTACTTATTTAATGTAGTAGCAACTGTTTTTGCATCAAATAGGGCAGATAGCACCATGCTCATTGTATTTATGAATTTGTTCGTTTTTATTTTGTTTATCATGCGTATCCGCTCCTATACGAATGCTTGTTGTTACTTTCTGACTTAATTGTACGAAATATAGAAGGTAGTCACTATCGAATTAGCTTACAAAAGGATTACATTTTTGTAAGGAACAATTAATTAGACTAAGTGTTTTATGGTAAAATATACTAGTAGAATATTAAGGGGATTGAAGAGGAGGAACATTATGGGGAAGTTAAGTAATATAAAATGTGGGGTAATAACCTGTATGGTCTTGGCATTAGGGATAAGTGGTTGTGGTGTAGAAAAAAAGAAAGAAGATAAAAGTGCAGCCGCTCAAAAAGAGGTAGAAAAAGTGATTTCAGAACAAGTAAAAGCAATTAATCAGAAAGAAATTGATGATTATATGAAAACATATTCGAAAAAAATAAATGCATATGATGCAATAAAAGAAGAGAACGAGATTTTATTTGATGAGTATGATGTCAAAATTAAGATGGATCGAATGCAAGTTTTATCTATTAATGATAAATATGCAACTATAGAGACGAAAACAACAGCCAAAAACAAAGATAGAAGTACAGATTATACGGATAATGTTGTAAAGATGCGTTATGTATTAGAGAAAGAGAAAAATAAATGGGTTATTACAAGCCAAGGGCTATTAAATGCCGAGACATTGGATGGGAAATCTTTAATAATAGAGAGCTATGGAAAAAAATCTTAAATATCAAAATTAGAAGTAAACAAGAAAAGACCTAGCAATAGTGTGTACTATATAAATCCATTTTGATTTTTCGACATATAGGCCGCGGCTATGGATAACAAAAGGTGACCTGCACTCGTTTTCTCTCTTTGTTTTCACTATGTCTGGGCAGGAAAAGGATTTGACCGCTTCTATGCATGGCCGGATGCTCTCTCCCATCTAAAAAGAAGGGTTTTATGTCGGTTTTTTAATTTGTACTTATATAAACGATTTAAACAAAACTTGTATATGAGGTAACTTTGAATCTATTAACATAAAGGGGATTTAATATGCGAAAAGTAGTACATATAAAATTGGGAATGTCATTGTTAGCGGGTGTCTTATTACTTGGAACTATAGGATGTTCAACAAAAAGTAATACAAAACCTAAAGAAAATAGTGTGGAAAAAGAAGTGAAGCAAGTATTAAAAGAGAATGTAGACGCATTTAACAAAGAAGACTTGGACGGATATTTAGATACACTTTCGAGTAGCGTGGATAGTTATGAGATTTCAGAAGAAACAACAAAACAGATGTTTGAAGTACTTGATTTAAAAGTTAGTTTAAAAAAAGTAAAAGTACTGTCTTATTCAGATAAATATGCAACTGTAGAAGTAAAACAAGAAACGAAGAATAAAAGTAAAAATACGAATTATAAAGACAATGTAACAGAATCTGTACACACGCTTGATAAGGCAGGTGACAAATGGAAAATAAAAAGCACGTCAATAAAATCGATAAAAACATTGGATGGAGAAGAAATTGAATCTCCAGATGAATTATTTTCAGCGGATGGAAATAAAAGTAGTGCAAGTTCTTCATCCCCCCCTACTGCTGAGGATAAAGCAAGGAATAGTTTGAAAGAGAAAGGTAGTTCAAATCAGCCTCCTCAATCCGGTGAAAGTATTAGAGCGAAATATGTAAAGAGTGCCGATATTAAAGGTGGAACAATTATAAATGGAGATAAAATTGAATTCGAAGGATATGGAGTACAAATTGTAGACGGTGAATTTGATTCCCAAAAGCTAACCGGTGATCGAATTACATTAAAAATTAGGGTTGAGAATCGAACTGGACAAAGGATGAATATGTACCCGAACAATACGGTTATTTTGCAAGATGATAAACAAATTTCTCCATTAGATCGTGACAAGCTACCAAGAGGTAATGATATATATGTTCAAGATGGTGAAGCGAAAGAATATATTATTAGTTTCCCAATGATTGAAGCAAAAGAGTTTGCTATTAAATTTGTTGCGGCAGGAGAGGCTGAAGGTGATAAAAAGAGCCGATATGAGGAGCATGTATTTATCTACCAGCCTGAAAAGCAGGAGCAAAATAGCAAAGAGGATGTAAATTCGTTATAAAGGAAGGAGAAGATTATCCTAAGATAATCTTCTTTTTTATAAGATGGGGAAAGAGGTGAGCATATGGCTAATATTAAAGAGATTGCAAAGTTAGCTGGTGTATCAATTACGACTGTTTCTCGTGTTTTGAATCACCATCCATATGTAAGCGGAGAAATTAGGTATTATGGTTCCAGATGATTTAGCGATTATTGGTTTTGATAATCAGCCGATTTCCCAAGTGTTACAAATCACAACGATTGATCAACAGGTGAAAGAAATTGGTCGAAATGCTTTTGAACTCTTTTATAAACAAACAAAAGATCATAATTGGGAGCAAGAAAAAAAGGAGATTCCTTACACACTTGTGGAACGATCGACTGTTAGAAAATAAAATAAAACTTTCTTCATAGGGAGTGTAAGAGATAAATCCGTTGTGCTTGTATTGCACAGCGGATTTTTTTGAAAATGTATTTGACTGGAAACGCGTTTCATACTTTATAACTGAATTACACCGGTTATATAGTAATCCATGGATTCCTTTCTAGCGCTGAGACAATGAATGGAATATGGGAGGAAACGATTATGAATGAACTGTTATTTGCTGTGCAAAAATATGTAAAGTTAGAGGGAAAAATCCTATCTTTTGTGATTGGTGTATTCGAAAAGGAAAATTTTACGTTCTCATATCAATATGGTATTTGTGTTGCTACAAATATGCGCATCATATTTTATGGAAAATTACCATATTATCCGGCAACATTTGAAGAGTATGCATATTTGTATATGGAAGACATAGGTACAATCCCACAGTTGGCATTCACTCATAATGGAGAAACTGTGACAGCTAAGCATATTCAAAAAGGAAATATAGAACAGTTTGCTTATGTTGTTCAAGGACATTTGAATAATTAATCAAACAATTGTTTAAACATAATAATACGGATGCGCTCAAAAAAAGAGTGTAAGAAAAACCACTTCTATACCTCTGTAAGATAGTGATACAATGTCAAATGGGGGGAGGTAAGAACTATGGTTAATCAAAGGATTAAAGAAATCGCATTAATTACAATTGGTTCATTATTATTTGCAATTGGAATTAACTATTTTGCAATTCCAAATCGTTTATCAGAAGGCGGGATTATCGGTTTAACTGTTGTCACCTATTATTTATTTGGATGGTCACCAGGGGTTGTGAACTTTGCCTTTAATGCTGTTTTATTAGCAATTGGTTATAAATTTTTTGATAAAAAAACGATGGTTTACACGATTCTTGGAATTGTGGAAACATCTCTGTTTTTATATATCACAGAAAACATTGGACATCGAGTAAATAGCGATACGTTATTAGCTGCTTTATTTGCAGGGGTGTTTGTCGGTGTTGGTTTAGGATGTATGTTCCGAGCAGGTGGTACATCGGGAGGATCAGCAATTTTAGCACAATTAGCCAATCAACATTTAGGCTGGAGTGTTGGTAAAGGTGTACTTATTATAGATATTGTTGTCATTATTGGTTCCGTGTTTATCATCGGACAAGAAAAAGCAATGTACACACTTGTTGCAGTATTTGTCGGTGCGAAAGTAATCGATTTTATCGTTGAAGGCATTAATACCAAAATCGCGGTTACGATTATATCGAGTCAACCGGATTTAATTCGTGAAACAATTACGAAGCATATGACGCGTGGTGTTACTGTGTTAGAAGGACGCGGCGGTTATACAGGGAAAAATAAAGAAGTACTTTATGTCGTTATTAACAAACAAGAGCTTGTAAAATTAAAACAAGTGATCAGCAAAGTGGATGAAGAAGCGTTTGTCGTCATCCATGATGTACGTGATGTACTTGGCGGTGGATTTAAAGCAAGCTAAAAAGATGAACGAGAGAATTCGTTCATCTTTTTTTATGAAATAAAGAGAAACTTCCATCAGTGGAACCTCCGCCTAACTTTTTTGCTTCTGCTGAACTTTGAGGCGGTGGTCTTACTGCCCGTTAGAGCGGGATAAACGTTCTATGAGTGGTGTGAGGATAGATGCTAGTTCTTGTTTGATTTGTTTTGCAAATGATGGGTTTTTACCTGAAGTTGATATGCTGACAACGTATTCATCATTTCGAATGACACCGGGTGTATGAAAAGATGATACCGTGCCGTCACTGACGACATTGACCCATTGGAAATCATGTGCAACTTGTTTGACCATCATATTTACAGTATGTTGATTTGTTGCAGCATAAATGAGATGGGCATCTTTTATATCATCTTCTGTAAATGTTTTTCGCTTCCATGTAATATAGGGAAGCTTCTTCATTTCTTCGCAAATTTCTGGGCTGACAACAGTGACAGAAGCTCCTGTATTCCTTAATCCAGCCGCTTTTCGATATGCGATTTTTCCTCCACCGATAATGACAACCGTTTTTCCTTGTAGATTAAACATAAGAGGGTATATGTTATACATGCACACATTCCTCCATTCGCTCTAATAAAGCTGACTTCATGTATGCATCAAATTGAAGGCAGTTACAAGTTGTAACGTTAGCATAATTTTTTGTATGCAGCTTAATTTTTTGAAGTAATAATCCGGTAAAGAGAAGGTAGGGCATAACATATATATGTGGAGCAGATGATGTTATGTCCTTGAGCTCATCGGCAAAAGAAGGAGTTCCTTTTGTTAAAAAGGAACAGGATACTGGCATACCGAGCTTTTGTTCGACAGCTGTTCCAATTTGTTGTAATTCATATATGGGCTGAGAATCACTACTACCTCGGCCCACGAGTAGAATTTCACTACCTTGTCTTGGCATGACTTCACGTATCCGTTTTACTACAAGTTCAATCATATGTGGATGCGTACTGAAAGGTGATGTAACTGAAAATGTTATGTGTGGATATTTCTTTTGTATTTGTCTAATTTCAAAAGGAATATCACGTTTATAGTGGGCTGCTGCAAATAATAAAACAGGGACTATTAATATTTCAGTTGCTCCTTCTGTGATTGTTTCTGTAATCGTGTCCTGAATGGTTGGTGTTGTTAGCTCCAAGAACGCTATTTTTTGGATACTTTCGTTACGCTCTTTCATAACGGATTGAATAAAGTGAATGAATTGTTCGTTACCTTTTTGCAGGCGGCTACCGTGTCCAATATAAACAATTGCTTTCATTGTGCCATCATGTCTTTCTTCGTGATAATTGCTTGTAATTGATGATCAACGTTCTGGAATCCGACCTTATTTGCATATTGTAAAGTTGGTTTGTCTGTATAGGAGAATGGTAAGTTGAGAATATGCATGAAGCCAAGACGTTTCGCTTCTGCTAGAAATGTATCAATTGCTGCACGTCCTTCAAATACAATACTATCCCATGTAAATTCAGAAAGCATACGTGTATGAACTTCATCAAACCGATGATCAGTTTGATATTCATGTGTCATCATATAAGAACCAGCGCCGATTTTTTCTTGAATGATAGAAATTCGATTGATATTTCGCCCTAAATAAACGGTTGTCTCGGTGGAAGAACTTGCTGGTTCGCCTAATAAACCATACTGCATGAGTGCTTCTTGAGAAGCGCTATTCATGTACTGCAACGCTGCTCGTAAGGAACGAATATCTTTACGTTGCTGTGCACATGCTCGTAACAAGATTGCTACACTCTCAGCTGAACAGAAAACAAGGCGCTCCGCTTCAAATACTTCATGGAGCTGCTCAGGTGTTAGGGTATATTCATGTTTTTTGAAAGTTGGAATTCGATATATTTCTGCCCCAGCGTCTTGTAATGTTTGTTCTACTATACTTACTTTATTTGTTGCAGAGGCAAACAAAACTTTCTTACCATGCAGTGGTTTACGTTCCTTCCAAGCAATTTGTTTTCGCAAAGAAACGACATCACCAACAATCGTCATCGAGGGATTTGAAATATTTTCGCTTTTGACGTTGTCAACAATTGTTGTTAGTGTCCCTGTGACAACGCGCTGCTTTCCAGTTGTACCCCATTCAATTACTGCTACGGGCGTCTCTTTTTTCTTTCCTGTTTGTAGTAAATTTTCACAAATAGTTGGTAAATTTTTTATGCCCATGTAAAAGGCAACAGTATCACTATTTAAGAGTGAACTGTAGTTGACATTATCGCCAATAGGACCTTTTGTATGCCCAGTTAGTAATGTTACGCTATTACTGTAGTCACGATGGGTGAGAGGGATACCAGCATATGCACTAGCGGCAATGCTAGATGTAATGCCTGGTACAATCTCATATGGAATATTTTCTGTTGCTAAAGCTTCTGCTTCTTCACCAACCCGGCCAAAAATAGATGGATCTCCGCCTTTTAAGCGGACAACCGTTTTGCCTTCTTTTGCAGACTGAAGTAAATGAGCGTTAATCATTTCTTGTCGCATAATATGATTTGTTGGCATTTTTCCGCAATAGACAAGTTCGCATGTTGGTCTCGTATAGCGAAGTAAATTTTGATTCAATAAGCGATCATACAGTACAATATCTGCTTTCTTTAGGCAATCTATCGCCTTTTTTGTAATGAGCCCTTCGTCTCCTGGTCCTGCACCAACTAAATATACGTATCCGTTCATCTCCACACCTCATCTGTTTTACTTGAAAGGAAGCCAAGAGGAGGCTTCCTTGTGCAAGCTACATGTATATATAAATCTCCCCGTCAATAACTTCTACTTCATACGTTTGAATACAACCATCATCAGGTTTTTGTACTTCACCTGTTACTAATGAAATTTTCCAATCATGTAGCGGACAAAAAACGAATTCTCCAGATACAATCCCCTCTGCTAATGGTCCATTTTTATGAGGACAGCGATTTTCTACAGCACGAATATCGCCATTTGAAAGGCGAAACAAGGCGATGGACACATCTTTTATTTGCACCTCTTTACCAATTTGTATAGGAAGGTCTTCTGCACGCATAATTTTTATTTTTTCTTTCGTTTGTAACATATGGATCGCGCTCCTTATTTTACAGTTTCTACTTCATACATCGCTTTTAATGATTGAGTTTCTAGGGCTTGTCCCCATGCTTCTTCATATGTGCTACGAGCTGTTTGGAAACGTTCATTTAGCATAGCAACCATACTTTCATCTTGCAGTAATTGTTTAATGTGATCTAAGCCCATTCGTTCTACCCAAGGAGCTGTACGTTCGCCGTAAATACCGGTTTCACGATAATGTTGTACGTAAGCTGTAGCGATGCGCAGGACATCATCTTCCGTAGGGACAATCATTACAAAATCTGCTTCACGTACTTCTGTGCCGCCATTCCCACCAATATAAAGTTGGAATCCATTTTCAACACAAACGACACCAAAATCTTTCGTAAGCGCTTCCGCGCAGTTGCGTGGGCAACCCGTTACACCCATTTTCATTTTGTGAGGTGTATCCACCATTTCTAATGATTGTTCAAGCAGCATACCAAGACCCAATGAATCTTTTGTACCGAAACGACAGAAGCGAGAACCAACACATGATTTTACATTGCGAAGGGATTTTGAATAGGCATATCCAGAAGTCATATCTAAGTCAGCCCATACTTTTGGTAAATCTGCTTTCTTAACACCGTATAAGCCGATTCGACTTGCACCTGTTATTTTTACGAGCGGTACATCATACTTTTTCGCAACTTCGGCAATTTTCATTAAATCATCTGCTGTTGTAACGCCGCCGTACATACGTGGAATAACAGAAAATGTACCATCGTGCTGAATGTTACCATTCATTCTTTCATTGACGAAGCGAGACGATTTATCATCTGCATATTCTTCTGGAACAGCCATACGTAAATAGTAATTTAATGCAGGACGACATTTTGAACAGCCATCTTCGTGTGTAAAGCCAAGTACGTTTCGTACTTCCCTTGGTGATTTTAAACCTTTCTCATGAATTGCTGCTACGACTTCATCACGAGACAACGTTGTACATCCACACATGCCTGCTGTTTGAGCAGAAGCATCAAAGCTATCTCCAAGCGTATGAGATAAAATTTGTTCAACAACTGGACGACATTTCCCACATGAACCTGCAGCTTTTGTACATCCTTTTACTTCTTCAAATGTTGTTAAATCTTGTTCTAAAATTGCGCGGACAATTGTTCCCTTTGTGACACCGTTACATCCACAAACTGTATCATCGGCACTCATACTTGCAACGTCAAGTCCACTTTCTTCACCAGCTTTGTGAAGAAGAGAAGCTGGTGTATATTCTTGTATATCTTCTTTTTTCTTTAACATGCTAAAGAGACGTGTGCCGTCAGCAGTATCACCATATAAAACAATACCAACGACTTTATTGTCACGGATTAATACCTTTTTATAAGAACGTGTACATTCATCAAAGATTGAGATTGCTTTCGTTGCATCGTCTTCATAAATTTGACCAGCGGAGAATAAATCGCATCCTGCAACTTTTAATTGTGTACCGACAATACTGCCTGTATATCCGTCAGTTTGTGAATTTGTTATATATTTTGCTAATATAGCACCTTGTTCATAGAGAGGGGCAACAAGACCATATGCAATACCGTTATGTTCTGCGCATTCCCCAATTGCATAGATCGATTCATCACTTGTTTGCATATAGTCATTGACTACAATACCGCGATTTACAATTAAATCAGCATTTTTTGCTATTTGTGTATTTGGGCGTATTCCAACAGCCATTACAATTAAATCGCATGTTACAATATCGCCATCTTCAAATTGAATACCCTCGACGTGATCTGTACCAAGAATTTTTACCGTTTTCTTTTCCATAAGAAACTTCATACCTTGTGATTCTAAATCTTCACGTAGTAATGAAGCCGCTTTAGAATCCAGTTGTTGTTCCATTAAGTTCGGCATTAAATGAACAACGTGTACGTCCATCCCTAAGTCAATGAGACCTCGTGCAGCTTCTAAACCAAGTAATCCACCGCCAATGACAACTGCTTTTTTATATTCCTTAGCAGTATTTATCATAAATTGTGTATCTTCAATTGTTCGAAATCCTGTCACACCAGGCAGCTTTGAACCTTCAACAGGTAAGATAAAAGCGCTGGAGCCCGTTGCAATAATGAGTTTGTCGTACATAACAGTGCGGTTCTTTTCTGTTACAATGACTTGTTTTTCCCGATCAATATGTATTACTTCTTCATTTGTGTATAGCGCAATATTGTTTTCTTCGTACCAAGTATATTCGCTTATGGTAATATCTTGAATATTCGTTTTTCTTTGTAGTACGTGTGAGAGCATAATGCGATTATAGTTTGGATGTGGTTCATCTCCAAAAACGGTAATGTCGTACAAATCACAATTTTGTTTTAAAATTTCTTCGATACAGCGTATTCCAGCCATACCATTTCCGATCATTACTAAACGCTTTTTCATATTCATTTCCCCTTTTAGTTGTGAAATGTTGAACAAACTTTTAATACTTATATTATAAAATTTTTAAATAATAGGAGGTGTGATGTTTATCACATTTTTCCGAGGGTTCACAAATTGTTTAAATTTGTATATTCTTTGCCGTAATTATTTTTTGTGTTTGACACATATTTCAACAGCGATGTGAAACGATGAAGAGCTTTGTTGCTTGTTGCTATTCGATCCTTACAAAAATGTAAGAGAAATGTAAGAGGATTCGATAGAATGATTTTTCCTGCATCTTTACAATAGGTCTATAGAACACATATTGTGTGAAGGAGGAATCTACCTTGAGGTGGGCAAGCATAAAGAAACGAGTGCTTTTTACTGCAATTGTGATAACAGCTGTAATTGTATTACTACTACCAACAAAGTTTGGACCAGTAATTGATAAATATAATCCGTTTTACGGTACGAAAGAATATTACACGATTGTGAAAGATATCGGTCAGCATATTGGTGATGACTGGTATGAATATGAGTTTGTCGGATATGATGAGAAGGGAAAAGAACGGAAGATTACAAAAACGGTGAAGCATATGCTAAAAAGAAACGAACCGTTGAAAATTTTCGCAAAAGGGCGTTATGGGGAATCGTTAGTAGAGATAGATACAGATCAAATTCCAATAAAAGCGAGAACTAAGCTTTTGACGATGAGATAATAAAAAAAGGTCACTATTATTTATGAAATGTAGTGATCTTTTTTATTGGAAAATATTATATAGTGGTTTACAAGATAAAGTGAAACCTTAATCGGTGGGGGTTCCTCATCCTTCACTATTTACGAAGAAACAAGAAAAGCAGTAATATCCATTCATTCATGACAATATTGTAAGGTATATGTAAGGTAATTCGATAGTTGTAATCTATCGGTTCCAGTACACTATAAGTAGAAAGATTGGAAAAACAACTTTCTGTTTGAAATGATGAATTTTTAACAACCAACTAACTATTTAATAGGCCTTATCTCTTTATGAGATGAGGCTATTTTTTAAAACCTTACAAGATTGTAAGGTTTACGTAAGTTAATTCGATGGCTCGTTTGTCATATTTTTTGCATAATAAGAAAAGATAAGAAATTAGGGAGACTAGGTGAAGGGAGAAGAATGGGATGCGAAAAGAAGAAGTAGTTAAATTTCAAATAAAGGATTGCTGTAGCTACTTTACTGTTGCGATTGTATGTATTGGACTTTTTGATATAATTTCAAATTTAATTGTTAAATAGATGATAAAGTGAAACTTTAATCGGTGGAGGTTTTCTTCATCCTCCACTGATTATTATATAAATACAAATTAAAAAACTGACATAAAACCCTTCTTTTTAAGCAGGAGAGAGCATCCGACCATGTATAGAAGCGGTCAGATCCTTTTCCTGCCCAGACACAGTGAAAACAAAGAGAGAAATGGAAGGTAATAGAATGATAGAATGCAGGTAATTGTAAAGGGAAGGCTGAAAGGGGACAAATTTCAGCACAGAAAGAGGTAGAGTAAGTGAAAAAATTCTTTGTAGGATTTTTAGTTGTCCTTGGAATGTATTTGTTTTTCAGGGGAGAGTCTGAAGGAATGGAAAAATCGACGAATCAAATGAGCTATGTTGATTCAGAAGAAGCGAAACAGATGAAACAAATTATTATAGAAGAAGCAAAGAAAGTAAATCTTCCAGAATGGATACCTCTTACAATTGCTGAACATGAAAGTCGTTTGAACCCAAGAAGTGTTGGAGATAAGGGGACATCATTTGGATTGTTTCAATTACACCGCGGCGGAGGACTTGCTCCAGATCATTTAACGGACGAGCAATTAAAAGATCCACGTACAAATGCGGGAATTGCAATGCCTCATTTGATGAAAGGATATAAGAGGGGCTTACAAAAAGGATTAACCGATTTAGATTTACTAAAATATATAGCAAATACGTCTGGATGGCCAGGTAATCTTGGAACAGAGTGGACGGATAAAAATATGAAATATAACGTTGGGCTAGAGAACGTGTACTATCGAAATAAAGGGTTAGTGAAAGAGTAGGTAAATACCTACTCTATTTTTCTATTAAAAAAAGTTCCATTTCATTCGACTTATAGGTAAAACCTATTTTTTTGTATAATGGTTCACCATCTGCAGAAGAATGAAGCCATATTCTTTTTACATTCTTCTATACAATGGTGCAAGAGTTGTTTTGCCATGCCGTGACCTCGGTGTTGTGGCAGTGTATACATGTTCAAAATATAAGCTTCTTTTCCTTCTAAGTTTTCAATATAGGGTGGACGGCGGAAAAAAGTAATACCGCTAATACTGACAACCGTTCCGTTTACCTCAACTACATAAGCGACAAATTGCTTTGTTTGCATTTCTGTTTGTAAATATTGCTTTGTGGCTAGTCGGAAAGGATCTTCTTCTTTCTGAGAATACAGTTCGCCTACTTCTTTCAGTAGAGCGACACGTAAATTAATTAGTGACTGTATATCATCTAGAGTTGCTTTACGAATCGTATAATTCATCTTCTTTCACCTCGAATTATTGCATTGTAAGATATTGTTCTAGCTGCTGTTTCACATCTTCTAGTTTTGTAGAGACTTGCGGGATGTTGTATCCAACATATAATGGTGACACAACAAAGCGAGGAACAACTTTACAAATAATTTTTCCATGTAGGTGATAGAAGAATAAATTGTAGCTGCTGCACCCTTTATGAAAATCTGTTAATATGTAACGCACGGTTTGCTGAATATAATTTGCCATCGTATCAATTGCTTCTACATTTTCAATGACAATATTAAACTCGGTAAAGCCGATAATTGGTTGTGTAGAAATATTGAGTTCAATCTGTTTCTCTTTTTTGACGATTACACCTTGGAATTGTTCAGGTGTTACATTTTGACGATAGTCTACATATTTCATCCCAATAATTTGCATATGAGCATGATGAAGGCTCCCGCCTGAAAATGGACCGTGATTTTTATATAAAATAACAGATTCAAATTCATTGCTTTTTTCTAAAGCTAACCAATGTTTAATGTACTTCCCGAAAGAAGTCCCCATCTTCAAGCGCGTGACGGGCGATAGCCAAGCGATAAGGTGGGGATGAATTTCGGTTAGGCATCGCCTAACTGACTTGTAAGAATAACCAATTATGATTGTGGTGCATACATTCAACATCTGATATATTCACTTGTTTATAAGATTTAGCAGGATTTTGTATATAATGGCCGTCCAAATCTTGCACATACACCATCTTTCCTGTAAATCCTGTCACGAATCCTATTTGTCCAAACGCTTTCACCTTATCACCTAGATACATTGTGCCTACATACGGTGTATTTTTATTATTTCTTTTCGCTGTTCTATTTTTCGTTTTTCTTCCTTTTCTTGCAGTTGCTTCATGAAGAGAACGCTTTTTCTTTCTAAATTGCTTGATGCGAAGTTCACCACTTTGCTGATATTCTCGTACCTTTTTCGGATTTGTAATTGCAATGGCATCATTATAGTGTGTTTTTGATAGCCCTAATTCTTTTCGCTTCGGTGTTGTGTAACTGCCATACGTGATCTCACATTCTAAACGCATCATGATTTGAAGCCGCAAAATATTCATAAAGGTGGTCTCTTTATACTGTTTTGGTTTCTTAAAAACGTGCTTAATTTTTCCTTGATGGAATTTTTCATGGCAATCTTCATGTACTGTCACGAGGTTCTCTGCTATATCTGAACCGCCATTACGTCGCTCAATCACATGGTGCGTATGCAAAATACCACCTTTTTTCTTACAGATTTGACATGTATATTGGTCTCTCGCAAACACATAGTATCTTGTATTCCAAAAGCCAAATGTGTCTCCTTGTTGATATTCTTTTCCTTGTATATCAGGGTTCTTAAGCTTTTGTACATCAAACTTGCCAACTTCTACAATGACTGTTGGAGAAGGTAATAACGATTTGAATGTTTCAATCCAATGAATGATGTTATCGGTTCGGCTTTGAATCGATGGGGGAAGCCAGCCTTCTTTCTTTTTTCGATTGAGAAAGCGCGCTTTTCGGTAGCGAGTTTTACGTTGTCTTCTGCTTCTGCGTAGTGTGGCTCTAAGTGTGAGATTTTCTTTCATATCCTGACGTAATTCAATGGTTCCTTTTGCTAGTACTTTTTCCTCTGTTGTAATTGCGATTCCCACATATTTTGCACCGCTATTGACACCAATTATCACAGGTTACACGGTTTCACCAGTGGCATATTGTAATTGAATGGTAAACGGTGTGTAACCTATAATCTTAGCTTTTCCTTGTTTGAGAAGAAGCCGTGCCTTACGAGTACTGCAAGGCATAAGCGGTTCTCCTCGTAAATTCTTGACAAATACACGCATGCTTTGTCCCTCCTAAGAGTTTGTTTCCCTTCGCCAATGTTTGTAGGTGTTGGCAACTTCTTATAAAAGAAGGCTTGTGGTTGACCGTTCCTTCCCAATCAGAACTGTTACAGAGCCACCATAGAGCCAAAAACTAGGGAATCATTCTTGGGTATGCAACCTACGAACGTAGCCCACAAAAGACTGAGGCTAGACAACCAAGGCTCTTTTTACAAGCCCCCACTTCAAAACGCGTTCGCGTTTAAGTGGTGGGTAGTTGACATATGTCCCTTTAAAAATATGTGTGAAATTCCCGTCTACTATATTCGTGAAAAGGAAACAGAAATCCTTTATAGTGAGAAGGGTGAACTAGGATAGAAGAAGGAGATAAGAAATGGAAGAACAAAAAAATTGTGGAACAGCAATTTTTAATAGAAAAAACAAAAGACCAGATATCCTAACATTATAAGGGTATCTGGTCTTTTATTTTTTCGTTAATAATGTGTATGGATAATATAAAGTGTTTTTTGTTGCTGTTTCTTTCTGTTTCTGTATTCTATACTTTACTGTATGTGCGACAAAGATTGTACTTACGAGTGCAATAATGGCTTTCTTCATATTTATTTCCCCTTTTATTTTTCGTTTAATTCTTGGCTAACTGCTTTTGCATCAATTAAAGCGTGGATAATCATTTTTACCATGTTCATCATTTCTTGTTCACTCCTTTTCTTATAATTGATTTAGTTCTTTTACAACTGCTTGTCCGTTTACTAGCACTTCGAAGATTGCTTTTACGATTTCTTTCATCATGATTGGTTCCTCCCTTTGTTCATCTCTTGTTTACATCTTTATTGTATAAGGAGGCGTCATTTCGTACTATCGCTTTCCATTACGGGAACATAACAGTTTTGTAAGGTTGGATGTCATATATTGAAATGTTTCGTCTATCTTCATTATTTTCAGAAAAATGACTATTCAAACGTTAAATTGGAAAGTATAATAAAGAAGTAAGTATAAATTTTCGTACGAAAGGAGTGAATGAGATGAAACGTTCTGTAGCTGTGCGCACACAATTTTTAGATTTTATCTATATTTGTCGTGCGATTTTTCATGGTGTAGTTGCTAACGGGATACGTATGCCCTTTTTTAGCAATTGCATAACAGCTATTGAACGATAGAGATCTCTTCACCCATTTTATAGAGCGTGTGAAAAGGGAGCTATTTGGCTTCCTTTTTCTATGAAAAAACCATGGGGAAAGTTTCTTTCTCCATGGTTTTTTACGTTGAAAGGAGTACGGAAAAGATGACAATTTGCAGTGTAAACAATGTAACGAAATCATTTGGTGGAAACATCATATTTGAAAATATATCACTTGAAATAAAGAATGGTGACCGCATCGGCTTAGTGGGACGAAATGGTAGTGGGAAGACAACAATTTTTCAGTTGTTAACAGGTATGGAGCTTGTAGATAGCGGGGCCATTCATATGAAGAAAGGTACACGTATTGGTCACGTGGCACAGATTCCAAAGTTTGGTGATGAAGTGACTGTGTATGACGTATTAAGCTCTGCGTTTGCAAAAGAGAAAGAGTTAGAACAACAAATACGAAAGTTAGAACAAAGTATGAGTGAGGAACAAGAGCAGAATGCTTTGCAACAATTGATGGAGAGATATGGGGTAGTACAAGAGCAATTTGCATTTTTAGGCGGTTATGAAATAGAAGCAAATATAATGAAGGTTGCCAATGGTTTACAAGTAACAGAACTGTTTTCTCGTATCTTTACAAATTTAAGTGGTGGAGAACAGACGAAGGTTAGCTTGGCGTATATGCTTCTTCAAAAACCAGATTTATTGCTTTTAGATGAACCAACGAATCACTTAGATCTATTTGCGGTGGAATGGCTGGAACAATTTTTAAAAGAGTACGCGGGGACAGTTGTTGTTATTTCACACGATCGTTATTTCCTTGATGAAGTTGTGACGAAGATTTTTGATTTAGAAGATGGTGAACTACATGTATACTACACGAATTATTCGCAGTTTGTGAAGGAAAAGGAAGAAAGATTGTTGCAAGAATTTCAATCGTACCAGGAGCAACAAAAGAAAATCAAAAAAATGAAAGAGGCGATTAAACGTCTGCGAGAATGGGCGAATCAGGCGAATCCTCCGAGTGAAGGACTTCATAAACGAGCGAGAAATATGGAGCGTGCTTTAGAGCGGATAGAGAAATTGAAAAGGCCAATTTTAGAGAGAAAGCAGATGGGGCTTCAGTTTGAAGGACAAGAGAGAAGCGGGAAAGATGTTGTTGTGATGAAGGAAGTCGGTAAGTGTTTTGCTAATCGTACGTTATTTCAGCACGTAAATGTACACATTCGGTTTCAAGAGCATATTGCGATTGTTGGTCGTAACGGTACAGGAAAAACAACATTATTGAAATTGTTACTGGAGGAAATGCAACCTGACGCTGGAGAAGTGCGTATTGGTAGCGGTGTGAAGATTGGTTATTTATCGCAACATGCATATGCGAACGTAAAATATAACGTATTAGAGGCTTTTCGAGAGCATGTTGCTGTAACAGAGGGAGAAGCCCGTCACATATTAGCTCGCTTCTTATTTTACGGTCCAGCAGTCTTTAAAAAAGTGAACCAACTGAGTGGAGGCGAACGGATGAGGCTACGGTTGGCACAGCTGATGTATCAAGATGTTAACTTTCTTGTATTAGATGAGCCGACAAATCATTTGGATATTGAATCAAGAGAAGTACTGGAAGAGGCTCTTGAACAATATAATGGAACGATACTCGCTGTTTCACATGATCGCTATTTCTTAAATAAATTGTTTGAGAAAACGTATTGGATTGATAGGAAAACACTGTTTGAGTTTATCGGGAATTATGCGTGGGCCCGTGAAAAATGGCAAGAAGGAAGAGAGAAAACAGAATCTAAAGAGCAAGAACAAATTGTTCCAAAAACGAAAGTAATAAGTACGAAGAAACAGGAATCTAAAAATATAGAAGAGCTGGAAACGAATCTTATGCATGTAGAAACGAAAATATACACATTAGAATGCGAAATGGAGCATGTACAAGATGCTGAAGTGCTGGCACAATTATATAAAGAAAAAGAAGTGCAAGAGTTGTTGCGTACAGAATTATATCATCAATTAGAAAACATGATGGAATAGACAAATGAAAAACAAGTCGCTTCTCTCACGTATATGAGTGTGGAAGGCTTGTTTTTCTTTATTTATCCCGTATTAACGGGCAGTAAAACCCCCACTGATTAAGGTCTCACTTTATTGAGCGAATGTTTGTATGGGTGTTGTTATAAAATTATTTATACTATAATTCGTGAAGGTGTTTTTTTAAATGTAGGGAAATAAGCATAATAATCAAAGACTGAGAGGTGAAATTAATGCTAGGCTACGCCCGTTTACTTACACTTGTATTTATTTGTGTTATATATGCTCTACATGTTTCACGTGAAACATTAGGATTGCAAATATTTGTTGGTGTAGCATGTTTTGTTTATTTTATAAATCATGTTTTGCTTATGATGTCGTATGAAGGAAAATGGCGTAGTATTTTCATATTGTTATCAAATGGAATTATCACAGCCATATTTGGATTTTTATTTCCGCAGACATCTCTATATTTGATTATATTTGGGATTGAGGCGGTAGGATTATTTATTAATGTTCGTTCGAAAGCAGTGGTATATTTTTTCGTAAGTTTTTTCTTTCTATCCTGGTTTACTATTTTACTATATACATATTTACATATTGGAGAAATAGATATTTGGAACAATGTCATTAATTTTATGTTTGTTGTATTTAGTGCTTTGGCAGGAGGATTAATTAGAAAATTAACTGTAGCCCATCAAATGGTAGATGAACAATATGAAAAATTGACGCTATCTCATGCAGCTCTTCAAGAAGCACATGAACAGTTACAGCTTTACGCCAAGGAAGTGGAAGAACTAACGTCCGTTCGTGAGAGAAATGATATTGCCCGAGAAATTCATGATACAGTCGGTCATAATATGACGGCATTACTTGTTCAACTGCAACTTGCAGAAGCGTTATGGAAGCAAAAATCAGATCAAACAGAAGTGATTTTACATACATGTCATGAACTAGCGAGAAAATCGCTCCAAGAGGTTAGGGCATCAGTTCGAACGCTGAAGGAGGAACAGCATTCAGGGAATATAATTGTGAATATGCGGGAGATGTTAGAGGAGTTTTCAAAGGGAACGGATGTACAAGTAACGTTTCAATTACAAGGTGATCCAATCATAATTCCATTGTCATTACAACCTACTTTACTGCGTATTATGCAAGAGTCGTTAACAAATGCAAAGCGGCATGGAAAAGCCACCATATGTGAATTGGCTTTGTGTTGTTTAGATGAAAGGGTTGTATTATCTATTTCGGATAATGGCATAGGAGTAAATGAAGTAAGTCCTGGTTTTGGACTAATTAATATGAAAGAACGTATAGAAGAGCACGGTGGACTAATTCGATTTGAAAGTGAAAAAGAGAAAGGGTTTCGATTAAAGACCGAGTTCCCACTTAGAGAAAAGATG
This sequence comes from Bacillus sp. DX3.1, assembly GCF_030292155.1. Taxonomy (NCBI): domain Bacteria; kingdom Bacillati; phylum Bacillota; class Bacilli; order Caryophanales; family Bacillaceae; genus Bacillus; species Bacillus sp. DX3.1. Next base: position 216,005 of record NZ_CP128153.1, read on the forward strand.
TGGATAATAGGAGGAACGGTATGATTCGAATTATGATTGTAGATGATCAATCACTTGTTCGGGACGGTTTAGCAATGTTATTAAATTTACGTCCAGAGCTTGAAGTGGTAGGAACTGCTGCCGATGGGAAAGTAGCTGTACAAAAAGCGGAACAATTACGACCGGAAATCATTTTAATGGATATTCGAATGCCACATACAAATGGCGTAGAGGGAACTCGGTTAATAAGAGAAAGATTTTCGGATATAAAAGTACTTATGCTGACTACATTTAATGATAGCGAACTTATTTTTGAGGCATTGGAGCAAGGGGCTAGCGGTTATTTATTGAAAGATATGGAGACCGACGCTATTGTACAGGCGATATTGACGGTTCATGCAGGAGGAGTGGTGCTTCCGCAAGATATAACGGCGCAAATTGTGAAAGAGTTAAAGCGAACAAAAGCAGGCGGTATGTTAGAGCAGGCTCCGCCAAAGCAAATAGAGCAATTAACAGAGCGTGAAGCGGAAGTATTACGAGAACTTGGATTTGGATTAAATAATAAAGAAATTTCCCGGAAATTATTTATTACAGAGGGCACAGTAAAAAATCACGTTTCAAATGTAATTAGTAAGTTAGAGCTGAGAGATCGAACGCAAGCAGCCATTTTTGCTGTACGATACGGTGTAACAGCTTACACATGACTTTTGGCATAGATGAGTATGAAGAAGCGGCAGAGAATGCTGCTTTTTTTATTATGCATTTCTATCTTAAGAGAGATGGAAGGAAGAGGAAATTCTTTTACAATGATGTTGAAGATTACTTTAAAGGGGTTGAATCGACATGTTAGTCGTAGATCATATTACAAAATCATTTGGGAAAAAGGAAGTTGTAAAAAATGTATCTTTTTCGATTGAGAAAGGGGAGACATTTGGTTTACTTGGTCCAAATGGTGCGGGGAAATCGACAACAATCTCGATGATTTGTGGCCTTATTCCTTATGATAGCGGTGATATACAGGTTGGAGGGAAGTCCGTAAAGGGTTATCCACTGGAAGCAAAGCGGAAAATTGGCGTTGTTCCACAAGATATAGCTTTGTATCCTACACTCTCGGCAAAAGAGAATTTAATCTTCTGGGGGAAGATGTATGGATTGAGCGGAGCAGCGGCCAAGAAGCGTGCAGATGAAGTGTTAGCATACGTTGGTTTGCAAGATCGTGCGAAAGATAAGATTGAAACATTTTCTGGTGGAATGAAACGCCGGATAAATATTGGTGCAGCGCTGATGCATGAACCAGAGTTATTAATTATGGATGAGCCGACGGTTGGTATTGATCCGCAATCACGGAATCACATTCTAGAAACAGTGAAGGGGTTAAATGAAAAGGGAATGACGGTGATTTATACGAGCCACTACATGGAAGAAGTGGAGTATTTATGTGAGCGCATTGCCATTGTCGATCATGGAAAGGTTATTGCACTAGGGACGAAAACTGAATTATGTAACCGTCTTGCCGATGGCTTTATGGTGAAGTTACAAGTGAATCGTTACAATCAAGCGTTGCTACAGAAGTTACAGGGAATTCCTACTGTAGAGCGCATTATCGTAGATGAAGACACGAATACACTCGATATTGGATTGAAGAATGGTGAGGCTGTCGGTACGGTTGTTTCGGAAGTTGTGGAAAATCATGTGCAAATTTTAAAGCTTGAAGTACAAGAGCCGAACTTAGAAGCGCTCTTTTTACAGTTAACAGGACGTTCACTTCGTGATTAAGGAGGCGGGTAAATCATGAAAAGTTTTATCATCGCATGGAAAGATTTAAAAATTCGTATTACGGACCGGCGTGGTTTTATGATGATGCTACTTATGCCACTTGTATTAACAGCTATTTTGGGGTCAGCCTTAAGCGGTGTATTAGACAGCGGTGGTTTACCGAAAACGGTAATTGGTTATTATCAAGAAGACACGGATGCATTTGCTGATGTATTTCGAAAGGATATATTAGAATCTAAAGAAATAAAAGATGATGTGAAAGTGGAAGTAGCAGCCTCTCGAAAAGAGTTAGAAGAGATGTTAAAGCAGAAGAAAATTGATGTTGGGATTATCATTCCAGGGAAGTGGAGTGAGCATATACAGGATGGGAGATTGAAAGAAACAAAATTGCTTACGGATCCAGCAAAAGAGATACAGACAAAAATTGCTGAATCATTTGTTCGTTCTTTTTCAGAACATGCCCAAACGGTCGCTTTCTCGACGAAGAGTATTGTGACTGATTTGGAAAAATCACAGCAAGAAAATATAGGGCAGGTTGCAAAAGAGGTGAGTGAGGAGTTACAAAGGATAGCAATTTCAAATGAAGATGGAATTGATAAGGGAACGATTGGCAAGAAAACAGTCGTTGCGATGCAATATTATGCAGCGGCGATGTTAGTTATGTTTTTATTATTTAACATAACCGATGGTGCAAAATCAATTGTGACGGAACAACGTACAGAAACATTAGCAAGATTATTAAGCACACCGACAAGTTCATTTTCAGTTTTATTAGGAAAGTTTTTTGGAACATTATTGTTTGCATGTCTTCAATTCGGTTTGTTTGTTGTTGCGACCCATTATGCGTTTGGGGTGAACTGGGGAGATGATATTATGCAGCTCTCTCTAGTTGGGATCTCTTATGCAATTTGTGTTTCCGGTCTATCAATGTTAATCGCAGCATTCATTCGTGAGGAAAAGACAGCAGATATGATGGGGGGAATTGGGATTCAACTGTTAGCGGTATTAGGAGGATCTATGCTACCAATCTACGCATTCTCAGATACACTGCAAAAAGTTGCAAATATTGCCCCAAATAAATGGGCACTTACAAGTTTTCTAGATATTATGTCAGGAACATCTTGGGATACGTTATTACCAATTATCTTAAGTTTATCTAGTGTGGGAATTATTTCTGTCATCATTGGAACATTCCGGCTACGTACGAGATAGGGGGAGAAGGAATGAGTAAAATGTGGGCTATTTGCTCTTTGGAGCTAAAACAAATATTAATAAAGCCACAAAGCTATTTGCTTATGTTCGGGATGCCAATTATTTTTACACTTATTTTTGGTGGACTTTTAGGTGGCGGTGGGAACGAGAAGGTAAATATTAGCGTAATCGATCAAGATCAATCGAAATTATCAAGTTCCTATTATAAAGAATTAGAGAAAAGCGACTTAATTCATATAGAAAAAGCAACGTATGAGGAAGCGAAGAAGAAGGTTAAAAATAAAAAGGTTTCTGGCATTGTGACGATTCCAAAAGATTTTCAAAAAAATATGGTAGATGGAAAAAAAGATAAGGTTACCTTTCAATCGAGCGCTGACTTTACGGGTGGTGCCTCTGTAGAACAAGTACTACAAAGTGTACTGAAAAAGATGGAAGTAGAAGTGAAAGGATCTCGTATATGGGAGCAAAAGAGTAGCAAGTCTTGGGAAACAATGTATGAAATGATTCATACAAAAGTAGAGCCTATTCCAATTCAAAAGGAGTCCATTGTAACGGGAGAGAAAAAAATTAATAACGTATCAGCTCGAGCGGCAGGGTTTTCGATTTTATTTGTGATGATTGTTACGCTTAGTGCAACAGGAACGATCTTAAAAGCAAGACAATTAGGTGTATGGCATCGTTTGCTAGGAACACCTGTTACAAAGGCACAAATACTTGGCGGATATATTCTTTCATTCTTTTTAATTGGCTGGATTCAATTTGGAATTCTTATGATATTAACGAATAAATTGTTTGAGGTACAATGGGGAGACACATTAGGGATTATTGTTCTTGTTTCAGTGTTGTTACTGGCTGTCATTGGTTTAGCTTTATTATTAGCAAGTATTGTAAAGACAACAGAGCAACAATCAGCTTTAGGTAATATCGTTATCGTTTCAACTTGTATGATTAGTGGGTTATATTGGCCAATTGAAATAGAACCTGAATGGATGCAAAAGGTAGCGGACTTTGTACCACAAACGTGGGCGATGCGTGGTTTTACAGAGTTGATTGCTCGAGGTGGAACACTGACAGATATAGCAGGGTATATTGGGGTCTTACTTCTATTTGCGGGTGCATTTTTTGTCATTGGTTTAACAAGAATACGCTATGATTGAAAAAGAAAGCAGAGTCTACAGCTTCGCACGCTGGACTCTGCTTTCTTTTTGTGTTTCATCTGATTCCATGGAAATAGTAATCGCAATCCCGAGCATGAAGAGAAATGCTAAAAAGAGGACGAACTTCGGGAAGAATGGAAACAGCAGCAATGCCCCAACTATCATAAATGTTAAAGCAATGTAGTGTAAGACATATAGAAATAGTTTGTCCATATTTTCGCCCCCTTTTTGGTAGTTTGTTATTATTCTATGTCTGTCCAAGACATAATAGAATGGTTTTTGAGAAGAATTTTCAAGCAGGTTCTATTGATAAAGTAAAACTTTGATCAGTGAGGATCCGCCCGTTATATTCTTAAATAATAGTAAAGAGGTTTCCGCTCATAATGCGAGAATACAAGGATTACAAGAAGATAACTACAATAGAATATTATTAAGGTTACCAAAACTAAAGATTCAACATTAATTGTATAAAAATTCTAAAAATATTTATATAGAAATAATTGACAAAATATAATGAACGATATAAGCTAATAACCATAAAGTCTACTGGAAAAGTCGGAATAAAACTGTTACCCCTCATAAATGTCTATTTTTTTATAGTTAAAACCGACTTTTCCTATAGGTTATAAAATGTATTGCTATGGGAGGCATACATAAGGCAAGCCGTTCATAAAGTGTAATTATTACAAAAAAGTTAGGGTGGGGACAATGAAGAAAAAGTCAAAAAAATGGGCTGGTGTATTTTCCGTTTTACTGAGTAGTTCGCTCGTGTTATCAGCGTGTGGAGGACAAGAAGAAAAGGCTTCGACAGAACCAGCAAAACAGCAAGATTTGAAAGATTTAAAGATAGAAAAAATTGCAGCTACCGACAAGAAGAAAAGTCCAGAGAAAGCGAATCAGCGAAAAGATACTTTCATTACTGCCATTTCTAAACCAGGGGGCGTTTTCTTACCATACTTTCAAGAAAACGGTTGGGATGGTAACGTAACATCTGTCATGTTTGCTTCTCTTGTATCAAGGGATACACAAGGTAAGCCGATACCAGAGCTTGCAGAGAAATGGAATGTATCTTCTGATCAGTTAACATACACATTCCATTTACGTAAAAACCTAAAGTTCAGTGACGGTTCACCGCTTACAGCAGACGATGTGGCATTCACGTTAACATTACTACATGATAAATCCTACGAAGGTAGTGAGGATATTTCCCAATATGCAATTAAAGGTGGGAAAGATTATAAAGAGGGAAAAACAACTTCTATTGAAGGAATTAAAGTAGTTGATCCGCAAACAATTACAATCACGACAGAAAAGGTAAACTCGCAAGCATTAACGAGTCTGGGAGGACCTGTTTTATCTAAAGCATATTATGGAAAAGATTATAAACAAAATACAAGTTTAGATTATTTAAAAGCATTATACGGTCAGCCAATTGCTGCGGGACCTTATAAATTTGACAAATATGTTCCTGGTCAAGAAGTTCGTTTCGTTGCTAACGAACACTATTATGCAGGGAAACCAAAAATTAAAAACTTTATTTACAAAATTACGTCAGGGGATACTGGTTTCCAATTATTCCAAACGGGAGAACTTGATTATAGTGGATTCAAAGCAGATCCAGATAATATTGAGCAATTGAAAGCACTAGGGTTTGCCAACATCAATATTGAATCATCAAGTGATTTTGCTTATATCTATATGAATAATAAAAAACCATATTTACAAGATAAAAAGGTACGCCAAGCGCTTATTTACGGATTAGATCGTCAAAAATATGTAGATACTGCTCTGCAAGGTTATGGAAGTGTTGCGAATGTACCAATTGCTCCAGTGTCTTGGGCATATACGGAAGAAGGTATTAATAAATACAAATATGATGTGGAAAAAGCAAAAAAATTACTAGATGAAGCGGGATGGAAAGTTGGCTCTGATGGTATCCGTGAAAAAGGCGGTCAAAAATTAAAATTAACGTATTATGCACCAAATACAGGGAAATTTAATGATATCTTTATACCAATTGCAAAGGAAAACTATAAAGCGATTGGGGTTGAATTTAACCCAGAGTTAATGGACTTCAATACAATGCTTTCAAAGGTTGGCAAAGGGGATTATGATTTAGCAGCTGTTTCAACACCAGGGATTAGTGATCCGAGTGAAACAGTGATTGATTACTTATCTACAAATCCTAATAACGATGCAGGTTATAAAAATCCAAAAGTAGATGAGCTAATTCAAAAAGGTTTAGAAACGGTCGATATTGAAAAGCGTAAATCAATTTATAAAGAGTTATATAAAGAGTTAAGTGATGATCCACCTGTTATTTTATTAAACTATCGTAAACTTCTTTATGGTTATAACGATCGCATAAAAGGTATTAATCCAGAAAAATACGACGGTATTAGCTCAAACTTACCAGTATTATCGATTGAACAATAAAGATAAGTGAGTATAATAGAAGACATTTTTTCATCCAGCAAATAACAAAGTGCTGCTCTGAAAAAATGTTCTTCTATTTTTAAGCACATAAGATTGGGGGGACAAAAGGTGAAAACATATATCATTCGTAGATTGTTACAAATGATTCCGACATTGTTTGGTGCATCAATCATTATCTTTCTCTTGTTTGCTCTCCTTCCTGGTGATTACGTGGATTCTAATCCGAAGTTAACACCAGAACGGGCACAAGAGTTAAGAGAAATATATGGATTAAATAAACCAGTTATTGAAAGATACTTTCATTGGCTTGGTAATGCACTAACAGGTGATTTTGGGTTCTCATTGCAATATCAAGAGCCTGTTACATCATTATTGAACAAATTTATTTGGAATACTTTTATTGTTGCTGTTGCCGCTTTATTTTTCACTTGGTTAATTGCACTTATTATCGGTGTTCTTTCGGCAACAAAACAACATTCATTGTTTGATAGACTTGTAACAATTGGTGTCTTTGCGGCAATGTCGTTTCCATCATTCTTTATCGGCCTATTCCTAATTAAAGTGTTAGCTGTTGATTTAAACCTATTACCAATCGGCGGTATGATTGATGTCGGTAGTAATTCGACTGGTTTCACGTACATATTGGAAGTACTGCGGCATATGATTTTACCGGTATTTATTTTAACACTTCTTGGTGTGGGGTCACTAACACGCTATTTCAGAACAAGTATGCTTGAAGTGGTACGACAAGATTATATTCGAACTGCACGTGCGAAGGGATTGAAAGAAAAAGTAGTCATTTATAAACATGCATTAAAAAATGCGATTTTACCAGCGATCACTTTAATTGCTTTTGAATTACCAGGATTGTTTTCTGGTGCAATCATCATTGAACAAATTTTTAACTGGCCAGGTATTGGCAGCATCCAATTGGAGGCATTGAATTTTCGTGATTATACAGTGTTAATGGCATTTACAATGTTTCTTTCCTGTTTAACAATCATCGCAAACTTTTTGGCAGATATATTATATGCGGTTGTTGATCCGCGCATTCGATTGAAGTAAGGAGGGAAGAACGAGATGGAAACTGTTACAACGATAACTCCAAAAAAGAAAAAGCAGAAAAAGGGAAATGCAGCATCACCATGGCGTCAAGCGTATAACAGAGTGAAGAAAAATAAATTGGCACTGTTTGGTCTTTATATTTTAATTTTTATGTTTTTATTTTGTTTTATTGGACCATTCTTTTCGCCGTATGCTTCAGGAACAGTACAAGTCACACAAATTAATAAGCCACCCAATTTTTCTCACTGGCTTGGTACAGATCAGCTTGGACGAGATATTTTAACGCGATTGATGCAAGCGGGACGGATTTCATTAACAATTGGTCTAGCCTCTATGGTGTTATCTGTTATACTCGGCGCACTATTAGGAGCTATTTCTGGTTTCTATCGTGGTGTTGTTGATCATATTATTATGCGTATTGCCGACGTTTTAATGTCTATTCCAGGATTACCGTTACTCATTATTATGGGTGCCATTTTATCAGAATGGAAACTCCCGTCTGAATATCGTCTTTATGTTGTTATGATTATTTTAAGTTTAGTTAGCTGGCCAGGGCTTGCGCGTCTTGTACGTGGACAAATTTTGACGCTTCGTGAACAGGCGTTTATGCAAGCAGCTGATGTATTGGGGCTAAAAGATTATCGGAAAATATTACATCATTTAATTCCAAATGTATTTCCACTATTAATAGTTGTAGCAACGTTAGGTGTGGCAGGATCCATTTTAAGTGAATCTGCATTAAGTTATTTAGGCCTCGGAGTTGTTCCGCCTACGCCATCATGGGGGAATATGATTAGTGCGGCAAACTCATTGATTGATTTCCAAAAACGTCCATGGTTATGGATACCGCCTGGTTTTGCGATTTTTATAACAGTTGTATCAATTAATTTACTTGGGGATGCACTTCGAGATGCATTGGATCCAAAATTGAAGCGGTAGGTGAGAAGTCATGAGTAAAACATTAGTAGAACTGAAGGATTTACAGACCCATTTTCACACGGAAGAAGGTACAGTAAAAGCGGTGAATCATGTTAGCTTTTCTGTACGAGAAGGTGAAACGGTTTGTGTAGTAGGTGAATCAGGTTGCGGGAAAAGTGTAACAGCTTTGTCTATTATGGGGCTCATTGCTGAATCTGGAGAGGTTGTTGGAGGCGAGATCTTATATGAAGGTAAAAGTCTCCTGCAAATGAAAGAAAAAGAGATTCGGAAGTTAAGAGGGAATGATATTGCGATGATTTTCCAAGAGCCAATGACATCTCTTAATCCTGTTTTTACTGTTGGTGAACAAATTGTCGAAACATTGATGGAGCATGAGCTTCTTAGTAAAAATGAAGCGTATAAAAAAGCAATCGAATTAATTCGTAAAGTCGGCATTGCCCGCGCTGATGAAATTGTTCATTCGTATCCGCATGAGTTAAGTGGTGGTATGTTACAACGGATCATGATTGCCATTGCACTGAGTTGTAATCCAAAGCTATTAATTGCTGATGAACCAACAACAGCTCTGGATGTTACGATTCAGGCACAAATTTTAGATTTACTAAGACAGGTGAAAGAGGAATTTAACACATCTATTCTATTAATTACGCATAATTTAGGCGTCGTGGCAGAAATGGCGGATTATGTTGTTGTGATGTACGGCGGTAAAGTAATTGAAGAAGCACCTGTATTAGAATTATTTAAAAACCCAAAGCATCCATATACAAAAGGTTTGTTAAAATCAAAACCAGTTATGGGACAGCGAATCGATCGGCTCTATTCCATTCCAGGTCAAGTTCCAAACTTAGTTGGCTTAGATGAGTTTTGCTACTTTAGTGACCGCTGTGAACATTGTATGGATATATGCCGAAAAGAAACACCGCAGCTTCAAGTGCATGAAGATGCTCATAAAGTAGCTTGCTGGTTATATGAGGAGCGTGCTGGGCAATGAGTGAACCGTTATTAGAAGTGAAAAATTTAAAAACTCATTTTCCCATTAAAGGCGGTGTGTTTGGGAGAACGATTGGTCATGTGAAAGCGGTAGATGGGGTAAGCTTTACGATTGATAAAGGTGAAGTATTTGGTCTTGTTGGTGAATCTGGGAGTGGAAAAACGACAATTGGTAAAACAATTCTTCGCCTCGTTCAAAAAACAGAAGGTGAAGTGAAATTTAAAGGCCGAGATGTTCATTCATTATCGAAAGAAGAATTGCGGAAGCATCGTCCCAATATGCAGCTTGTGTTCCAAGATCCATTTAGTTCATTGAATCCGCGCATGCGAATTGGGGAAGCACTCGGAGAACCAATGTTGGCACATGGCTTAGCGACAAAAGAAAATGTCCGTGAAAAAGTATTAGAAGTACTGGAGCTGTGTGGGTTAGCGTCATATCATATCGATCGCTACCCGCATGAATTTTCCGGGGGACAACGCCAGCGTATTGTGATTGCAAGAGCGATGGTACTGAATCCAGAATTCGTTGTCGCGGATGAACCAGTTGCGGCATTAGATGTATCGATTCAAGCGCAAATTATTAACTTGTTTAGTGAGTTGCAGCAGAAAAAGGGATTATCGTATTTATTTATTTCACATGATTTAAGTGTTGTGGAGCATTTATGTACAAAAATCGGGATTATGTATTTAGGGATGATTGTGGAAACGGCCTCTCGTGATGAATTGTTTGCAAATCCACTTCATCCGTATACGAAGGCACTTTTATCAGCTGTACCAATTCCAGATCCAACTGTGAAGCGTGAACGAATTATTTTACAAGGGGATATCCCAAGTCCGGCGAATCCTCCGTCCGGTTGCCGTTTTCATACACGTTGCCCATTTGCAACGGATATTTGTAAGCAAACCGTACCGGAATTCCGGGATATTGGGGAAGATCACTTTGTTGCTTGTCATCATGTATAAAGAAAAGGACTCTTTCAAATTTGAAAGAGTCCTTTTTCTATGGTTCTTTTACCAAGCATGAACTGTCCGTAAAAGCCCAATTGGTTCAACTATATATATCCATTTTGATTTTTCGACATATATATGGATAACAAAAGGTGACGTGTACTCGTTTTCTCTCCCACCTAAAAAGAAGGGTTTTATGTCGGTTTTTTAATTTGTATTTATATAATTTATTTATTCGATGATGTTTGTTTTAACACATACTGTTTAATGGCATGAGCAACGCCATGTTCATCATTTGTTAATGTGACAACATCACATAATTTCTTTACATCTTCCTCAGCATTACCCATAGCGACAGATAATCCAGCTACTTCTAGCATCGGTACATCATTAAAGTTGTCTCCGATAGCAATTGTATCTTGCATTGGAATATCGAAATAAGAAGCCATTTCTTGTAATCCATTGCCTTTATGCCCATGTTGATCCATAATTTCTAAATTCGTTGGGGCAGATGCTGTGACCATAATTGCTTGATCTTTTTGTAAAGATTGCAGTACTTGTGAGCGATGCTCAGCATCGAATGTCAAAATAAAGAATTTCGAGATTTCTAAAGTTGGATCATTGACAACATCTTCAATATTTTTAAATGAAGTAATTAAATTTGATTTTTGTTGTTTTTCTGTAATTCTTTCTATTTCTTCAATTGTAACATCAAGAGAATGCTTATTAAGTTCAAAGGCATGTAGCACTTGTTCTTTCCAATTGTGCGGAGCATATACACCTTTGTTTGTATAAAGCTTATATGGGAATCCTTCAGATTCTAGTAACTTAGCAAGCCCGTATACTTTATCTTTTTGTAAACAACGTGCATTAATTACGTTTCCGTCTACATATACAATTGCCCCATTGCTTGCTCCGACTGGAAGTGATAATTGATATTCTTCCAATAGTTTTAAAGCATCTTCTTTTGCACGACCAGAACAAATCATCACAATATGACCTTCTTCTTTGGCATTGCGAATGGCTTGTAAATTTTCTTTGGAGATTTCAAGCTTAGATGATAGTAGTGTACCATCCATATCTAGTGCGATTAATTTCAAACTGATCACCTCTTTGTTTTTATTATACATAGTTAACTGGAGGAAACATACAAACTTATCTTAGGAGGGGATGATAATTTTTCCATTACGACTAGCATTTCTATTATTTCAAAGTTAGTTTATTAATAGTTTTGTACAGTCAGGGATTAAATAGAGTGAAACTGTTGTATATAAATCCATTTTGATTTTTCGACATATAAGCCGCGGCTATGGATGACAAAAGGTGACCTGCACTCGTTTTCTCTCTTTGTTTTCACTATGTCTGGGCAGGAAAAGGATCTGACCGCTTCTATGCATAGCCGGATGCTCTCTCCTGCCTAAAAAGAAAGGTTTTATGTCGGTTTTTTAATTTGTATTTATATAGTAGAGAGTTATTACCTGTTAGGGAGGGGATAAAATCATATATTATATTGAAATAAAAGTAGTAGGAGAGACTGTAATGACTCTTCCTACTACTTTTTATTTCCTTTTGTAACCTTAATGTTACATTAATATTACAAAGACAGATTTATTGGAAATGCTATTATATAAGGGTTTTTAGACTTATAAGAATAATATCGTAAAAAAAATGTAATAAATTTATCTATTTTTATTGCAGGATAAAAAAACTTATGTTACATTAATGTTACAAACGTTACACAAGTTAATTAAATGTAACGTTGAGATGAAATCTATGAATAAAACATTTCTTAAAAATTACACATAAATTGAAATTACATATAAATATCTATCAATAAGGAGAGAGCAAATATGAAAAACGAACAAGTATTAAAACTAACAAAAATGGACTTATTAGGATCAGCAGGAGTAGCAACAGCAGTGACAGCATTAATCGTATTTCTTTCAAGCGCTTTAGTATAATAAACCACGATTTTGTGCATGAAGTAGAACGGAACGAATGTTACAAAATAAAAAATAGATACAAATTGAAGGGAGAATGGGGAATATGAAAAACGAACAAGTATTACAAGTAACAAAGATGGACCTTTTAGGATCTGCAAGCGGAGCAGCGGTATTAACAGCACTAATTGTATTTCTTTCAAACGTTTTAGTATAATAAACCACAATTTTGTGCATGAAGTGGAACGGAACGAATGTCACAAAATAAAAAATAGATACAAATTGAAAGGAGAATGGGGAATATGGAAAACGAACAAGTGTTACAACTAACAAAGATGGACCTTTTAGGATCTGCAAGCGGAGCAGCAGTATTAACGGCATTAATCGTATTTCTTTCAAACGTTTTAGTATAATAAACCACAATTTTGTGCATGAAGTAGAACGGAACGAATGTCACAAAATAAAAAATAGATACAAATTGAAAGGAGAATGGGGAATATGGAAAACGAACAAGTGTTACAAGTAACGAAAATGGATTTTTTGGGATCTGCAAGCGGAGCAGCGGTATTAACAGCACTAATTGTATTTCTTGCAAATGTATTAGTTTAATGAAGATAGATGAAAAGAGTGTCTCATATATTATCAAGACTCAAATTTTAAAAATGCTTAAAGAATAAAGACCCTAACATATAGGATTAATATGTTAGGGTCTTTTTGTGCAATAATATATAGAAATAAAATATACTTTAGGTTGATGGATGTGGGGTGCTACCTCAATATCCATCACTAATCAAAGTTTCACTTTATCTGCTTTATTCTAAAGAATTTCTCTTCTTAATCCAATGATCTGACGTAGGAAAGGTCACGTTTCCAAGAACGACAGCATTTTTAGCACCTGTAGCATTTGGGACGTTACTTGCATTACCATGGTAGGTTTCATTTGCAAGAAGAGCGAACGCTACAGCTTCTTTGGCTTCCGAAGAATATCCTAACTCCTCTTGAGTGTAAACTTGAATCGATTCCCCGAGTAGTGACTGAATCATTTTTAGTAAAGTTTTATTGTAGCTGCCACCGCCTCCAATAATTACTTCATCGATTTTAACTTGTGGGAAGATGAATTTGCGATAGTTCTCTACAATAGATTTTGCTGTAAACATCGTTACAGTCGCTACTATATCATGGCTTGAAATCGAATTAAATTTCTTTAATAGTATTTCAACATATTGTTTACCAAACAATTCTCTACCCGTTGACTTTGGGGGAGGGCTCATAATATAAGGATGATTTATACAGTATGATAAGAGCTGTTCATTTATTTTTCCTTGTTTAGCTAAATTACCACCTTCATCGTATCCAATGTTAAACAATTGGCGACATACCTCATCAATAATCATATTTCCAGGTCCTGTATCAAAGGCATACATGTCATTTAGTGAAGCTTGCTTGGGTAAAACTGTTACATTCCCAATGCCTCCTATGTTTTGTAGCAATCTTCCCTGTGTTTCACTTCGATAAAGAACATATTCAGTATAAGGTACCAGAGGAGCTCCCTGTCCACCTGCCGCCATGTCCATAGTACGAAAATTAGATATTACGGTTGTGTTTGTTTCGTAAGCAATTACCGAAGGTTCTCCAATCTGTAGCGTTGAGGGTACCCAGTTTTGTTCTTGCAAAGGCTGATGGTAAATAGTTTGTCCGTGGGATCCTATAAGATCCAACTGTTCTAAAGGAAGTCCGGCTTTCTCGCAAACTTCCTTTGTTGCATCTGCAAATAATTTTCCTAGCTTAAAATTTAAACTACAAATTAACTGTACGTTTGATGTATCTACAGACAAAGACTGTATAATTTCTTTTTCAACATCCTTTGGAAAAGGATATGTTACAAACTCAATCATTTCTATTTCAGTCTGTAGGCCACTATTATTCATACGAACAAGTGCGGCATCAATACCATCCAATGATGTTCCAGACATTAACCCAACAATGTACATTGTCATTACACCTACTTTACAAAAATTAATCTCGCTGATTAGAATAAAACTTTTTGAAATAATTTGAAGATAGAAAGTCACGAACGAGAAAAGAACCATCATGTTAAAGGTTTACAATTTTTAACGTGACGGCTCTTCATTAGTTTACTTCTTTGTAAACATTGATTCACAATCAAATTATCATAAACGCTTTTCTTTAATTACTTACACTATATATTTTATTGATGAACGGTAAAACGTATAAGATTATTTCACTTGCACTTTAATCTGACTTGTTTGTTTACTTTCATTATGTGTACGGTCTAAGGCAGTCACCATATATGTGTAAGTCTTCCCTTTCTGTACAGTGCTATCAATATACAATTGACTATGAGTGTCTTTACGAACCGTAGTTAGTAAGTTAGTTGAATCTTCAATATTTCCGTTGTTCTTTCCTTCAAAACGATAAATTGCATAATAAGATGCATCTCCGTGTTTATGATCTTGGATTTCAAATTGTACTCCTTCCTTTGTTTGTGTTGTTTTCTTAAGCTTTGGTGCCTTTGGAGCATCATTATCAATCCAAGGCATAGGTGGAACCAATGCGGGATGCTTGTAAATATCGTTGCTTAAACGATCTGCAATTCCAAGGGGATTTGCCCTTAAATCTTTTGCGCTAAAATGTATGCTGCCATCAAATTCTTTATAGGTGCGATTTAACTTTAATTGGTTTGGCATTTCTTCTGGATTAAACCAGTTTTGTACACCATTGGAAGCTGTATTAATTTTATAGTCTGCTTGTCCAATATAAAGCTGAACATTTTTACCTTTGACTTCCTTTGTCCACCAATCGAGAAGTTTTGCATAATCTGCTACAGGGAGACCAATATTCCAGTATAGTTGAGGTGCTATATAATCAATGTATCCATTATTAATCCATGTTCTCGTATCAGCATACAAATCATCATAGTTCGTTTGTCCAGCAGCAGTATCAGAACCCGTTGGATCTGCTGCTTTATTGCGCCATACACCAAACGGACTGATACCGAATTTTACATAAGACTTTTCCGTTTTAATGGCTTGATTAATATGCTTAACAAGATTATTTACATTGTCACGGCGCCAGTCTTCTATATTTGTAAATTTACCCTCTCCGTATTTTTTATATGTAGCTTCATCCGGGAAAGGTACTCCAGCAATCTTGTAAGGGTAGAAATAATCATCCATATGCACTGCATCGATATCATAATTCTTAACAACTTCCATAATACCGTCAATCACAAATTGCTGTACTTCTGGAATGCCTGGATTAAAGTACAATTGTTCTCCATAAGGTATTACCCAATCTGGATGTTTTCTGGCAGGATGAGACTCTGGTAGTTCATTAAGATCCGAAAGTTCAGCTGGTTTTCCTAAAGGCATTGTAATACGATACGGATTAAACCACGCATGAAATTCCATATTGCGTTTGTGTGCTTCTTCAACCATGAATGCAAGTGGATTGTAGCCTGGATCTTTTCCTTGAACTCCAGTTAAATACTGTGACCAAAGACCATACTCAGAAGGATAAAAGGCATCGGCAGTTGGTTTAATTTGCATAACGACAGCATTCATACCCATTGTTTTTTGTTTATCTAAATATTTTGTGAATTCTGTTTTTTGTTCAGAGACTGGTAAACCTGGTTTTGATGGCCAGTCCATGTTTAACACACTTGCAATCCAAGTTGCGCGTAGCTCGTGTTTTAAAAGGGTCGTTTCTTTGGGAATAGCCGCAGACGAAGTTTCCGCACTGGCAACTAGATTAGTTGGAAGTAGTAGTGACCCCCCTACAAAAATTGCCATTGCCAATGTACCTATTTTTCTTTTAGAAACTCTTTCTTTGCTCAATAGTATGCATCCCTTTCTTATCTTTTTAGTTTACAAGAATAATTGTAAGCGCTGACAATTGCATATTATACTCGCTAGTGTTCTAGTTGTATAGATATCTTTTTAAAATAATCACTTTAGAAAGCTAAAAACGAGAAAGATTTTAATGAAAAATCGTCATACAAATATACAAATTTTTAGAGTGAAAGCTTTAGGGGGCAACACTACTAAGCTTTATTAAGCAGAAAAAAGTACTTTAATTAATTTTATTTTTAGGAAATCATAACTTTTTTATTTCTTAAAATTCGGATTCTGAAATTTCTTTTTAAAATTATAATTTTATAATTGAAATTTATTTTTACTGGTGTTATAGTTTTTATTAAGAAAACGATTTCAAAACTGTTAGATTGCTGAATGATACAAGGATGATTTGTATGCTAGAGCATTTAAAAAAGGAATGTCGTAATGAAAAGGCTATGCGTTTAGATGAAATGAAACCGCTTAATTTTTTGGGGGTGATGAACGAAGAAGATATAAAAGTTGCTTACTGTGTTCAAAAAGAACTTTCATAAATTGCAAAAGCTGTAGAGGTGATTGTTGCATGCTGTAGAATGCCCGCCAACGTTTAACACTGATCCTAGTAAAGTAGTAGGTCTAATCGTAGGTGGAGAAAGCGTATTCATTAAGGCGGTTGAACGTACAAAACGTATTATTATGGATGCTACTGAATGCAGTTATGAAGAAGCAGTACATCGCTTAAAAGCAATAGAAGGATTTATAAGAAAAGCGATTTAAAATTTATTAAATAAAAAAAGAAATAGTAGGAGGAACAAAGATGAAAGTATTATTCGTATGTTCAGGTGGAATGTCAAGTGCAATTGTTGTAAACGCTTTAAAAAAAGAGGGAGAAAAACAAGGGTTAGATTTAGAAGTATTAGCAGTTGGTACTCAAGAATTTGATTCAGAGGTTCGTAACGGTTGGGATGTTGCTATGGTAGCTCCACAAGTAAAACATCGTTTTGATAGTTTTAAAGATTCTGCAGATGGAGCTGGAGTACCATGTCAAGTAATCCCAGCCCAAGCATACAGTCCTCTTGGTGGACCTACTCTATTAAAACTAGTAAGCGAACTTGTAAAGCAATAATCTATATAAATACAAATTAAAAACCCGACATAAAACCCTCCTTTTTAGGTGGGAGAGAGCATCCGTTTATGCATAGAAGCGGCCTGCCCCATACATAGTGAAAACAAAGAGAGAAAACGAGTGCAGGCCACCTTTTGTTATCCATGGCCGCGGCTTATATGTCGAAAAATCAAAATGGATTTATATAATAAGTAGGTTTAACTATTAAATAAATAAAGGGGAAAACACGAATGGACAAGTTTGTCGCTTTTTTAGAAAATAATCTTTCAACACCCATGGCTAAATTGTCTGAGCAAAAACATTTACGTGCAATACGTGATGGTGTGGTTTCTGCTTTACCATTTATCATCTTTGGGAGTCTATTTCTTATCATTGCGTTCCCACCTGTAGCAGCAGATTCCACAATAGGTGAATGGTCAGCAAAACATGTCGCAGATATTTTAATACCTTATCGATTAACGATGTTTATTATGACCTTATATATTACTTTTGGAATAGGCTATAGTTTGTCTCAAAGCTATAAGTTGGATCCTCTATCAGGAGGATTACTATCGGTAGCTGCCTTCTTGTTCACAATAGGCGTAAAAATGATGGATGGTGTAGGTTTCGTGCTACCGATGTCAAATCTTGGTGGGCATGGACTCTTTGTAGGGATGATTGTTTCCATATTTGCAGTTGAAATTTTACGTTTATGTAAGACTAAAAATATTACAATAAAAATGCCAGATTCCGTTCCAACTTCTGTAGCCCGTTCATTTGAAGCGTTAATACCGGTTACAATGGTACTGGCTATCATGACATTAATTACAGTAGTCTTGGGTATTGATCTACATTCACTTGTTGATAAAGCTGTTGCACCACTTATTAAAGCAGGAGATACATTACCGGGCGTATTAATCCCTGTCTTTTTAATAACATTCTTCTGGTCATTCGGTATTCATGGTGTATCAGTTGTAGGTGCCGTTGCTCGTCCAGTTTGGGAAGTTTACTTAGCTAATAACTCAGCAGCGGTCGCAGCTGGAAAGGCAATCCCTCACGTAGCTCCTGAAACATTCTTCCAATGGTTTATTTGGATTGGTGGTTCTGGTGCAACATTAGGATTAGTAATTGCTATGTTATTAACAGCAAAATCTAGTTATGGTAAGACGATGGCGAAAGCAACAATTGTTCCAAGTATATTTAACATCAATGAACCTGTTATTTTTGGGATGCCAATTGTGCTAAACCCAATCTTAATCATTCCATTTATCGTGACACCATTAATTGGTGCGACACTTGCGTACATCGCAACGTCAATTGGATTAGTAAGCCCAACGTATGTCATGGTTCCATGGACATTACCAGCTCCAATAGGTGCCTACCTTTCAACAGGCGGTGATTGGAGAGCAATTATTCTTGTATTAGTCAATCTTGCGATCTCAATTCTTATTTATCTACCATTCTTTAAAATGTATGATCAAAAGCTTTTAGCACAAGAAAGTACAACAGAAACAACAGAGAACACGAACGTAGCCTTATAAAAATATATGAAAGGGAGTTTGGGACTAATTGCTCCAAACTTCCTTTCATATAAAAGAGAGAAGGGAGATAAAAATGAATCCAACATCCAGAATTCACTTTTTTAGTTACAAAAGTGCATTTCTATTTTTTAGTTTTATTCTTGCTTTTAATCTTATCTTTAATCCTTTAATGAATGCAGTTGGGATAGATAAACAATTGTCAATGTACCTAGGTAATACCTTTGCCATCAGCGCAGGGTTAACTATTGTTATTACTTTGGTTGAAGGTAAGTTTAAAAACAAGAAACAAGCGTTAAATTTGTTCTTGTCTTTATTAGTAGTGAGTGCACTGATTTGTTATTTTATTGTCTATGCGTAAGTTAAAAGAAAAAGCTCGTTATCTAAAATGGGGTGTTAATGAAATGGAAAAGCAAAAAGGAATAAAAATTGCTACAATTGGTGGCGGATCTAGTTACACGCCAGAATTAATTGAAGGTTTCATTAAACGTTATGATGAGTTACCAGTTAGAGAACTTTGGTTAGTGGATATTGAGGCAGGAAGAGAAAAACTTGAGATTGTAGGGAACTTAGCACGAAGAATGGTTGAAAAAGCAGGAGTTCCAATGGAAATCCATTTAACGCTAGACCGTCGTCAAGCTTTACAAGGTGCTGATTTTGTGACAACGCAAATGAGAGTTGGTTTACTAGGTGCCCGAGTTCAAGACGAACGTATTCCTTTGCAACTAGGATTAATTGGCCAAGAAACAAATGGTGCAGGTGGGCTATTTAAAGCATTACGAACAATCCCTGTTATTCTAGAGATCGCAGAAGAAATGCAAGAACTTTGCCCGAATGCATGGTTAATTAATTTTACAAACCCGGCTGGAATGGTAACGGAAGCCCTTCTTCGTTACAGCAAGCATAAAAAAGTCATTGGTGTATGTAATGTGCCATTTAATATGCACATGTCTATTTCAAAAATGTTAGGTGTTGAAATGGAGAGAGTACACATTGATTTCGCTGGATTAAACCATATGGTATTTGGGACACACGTGTACGTTGATGATCAAGAAGTAACAGAGAAAGTACTTGAAATGCTAGGAAATCCAGAAATCCAAATGACAATGAAGAACATTGCACCTCTTCCTTGGAATCCAAGATTTTTGAAATCATTAGGTGTAGTACCTTGCCCATATCATCGTTATTATTACAAAACAAAAAATATTTTAGATGAAGAATTAGAAGCATTTAAATCAGGGAAAACTCGTGCTGAAATTGTCAAAAAACTAGAGGAAGACCTGTTTGATTTGTACAAAGATGAAAAACTAGACATTAAACCTCCACAATTAGAACAACGGGGTGGTGCGTACTATAGTGACGCAGCGTGTAATGTTATTTCTTCTATTTATAATGATAAAAAAGACATTCAAGTATTAAATGTGCAGAACAAAGGCTCCATTACCGAAATTGATTATGATTCAGCAGTTGAAGTAAGTTGTATTGTGACAAAAAATGGCCCAGTCCCTATGACAATGGGTAAATTGCCCGTTCAAGTTCAAGGATTAATTCAACAAATCAAGTCATTTGAAAGAGTAGGTGCTGAGGCAGCTGTAACTGGTTCTTATGACAAGGCCTTATTAGCTTTAACTATTAACCCACTTATTCCAAGTGACGATTTAGCTGAAGCTGTATTACAGAAACTATTAGAAGCGCATAAAGAGTACTTACCTCATTTTTTAGATAATTAGGATAATAAAAAAATTATATAAATACAAATTAAAAGACCGACATAGAACCCTTCTTTTTAGGTGGGAGAGAGCATCCAGACATGCATAGAAGCGGTCAGATCCTTTTCCTGCCCAGACATAGTGAAAACAAAGAGAGAAAACGAGTGCAGGTCACCTTTTGTTATCCATAGCCGTGGCTTATATGTCGAAAAATCAAAATGGATTTATATAATATTAAGGACCAATTAAGACTTGATATTCTCTGAAACATTGATTCTTTCAGAGAATACTGTGTCTATACTTTACTACAATTAGGAGTGTTACGATATGACAATGGAAATCAATAATAACGAAATGGAAATTTTTGAAATTATTTCTCATGGTGGAAATGCGAGAGGATTAGCCTATGAAGCATTAACGGCTGCAGAAGAATTCAACTTTGAAAGAGCAACAGATCTTATTAACCGAGCTGGAGAAGAACTTAGCTTGGCTCATAAGACACAAACAAAGTTAATTCAAGCTGAACTGAACGGAGTTCCAAGTGAAAAAACATTGCTAATGATCCATGCTCAAGATCACTTAATGACAGCGATGAGTGAACAAAAACTAATTGAACATATGATTCGTATCATAAAAAAGCTAGCACCACAACAATAATCAAAAATGTAGAAAGGTAAAGGTGATTTAACGATGAGAAAATTGGGTATTTCCATTTATCCAGAACATTCAACAGTAGAAAAAGACATGGAATACATTGCACTTGCACATAAATATGGGTTTAAAAAAATCTTTACTTGCCTGCTTTCAGTAGAAGGTGATAAAGAAAAAATTATGAGAGAATTTAAAGAAACAATTGCATTTGCAAATCAATTAGGCATGGAAGTAATGGTCGATATCTCTCCTCGTGTATTTGGGGCTTTGGATATTTCCTATAATGATTTATCATTCTTTGCTGATTTAGGAGCGTATGGGATTCGCCTAGACATGGGGTTTACAGGGAATGAAGAGTCCATCATGACACATAATTCCTATAATTTAAAAATTGAAATTAACATGAGCAATGCAACGAATTATTTAGATAATATCATTGCTTACAAGCCTAATAAAGAAAATTTAGTAGGTTCACATAACTTCTATCCTCATCGTTATGCAGGATTAAGCTATGCTCATTTTCTAAAATGCTGTGAGCAATTTAAACATCATAATATTCGTACGGCAGCTTTCGTTAGTTCACACGCAGCAACTTACGGACCTTGGCCAGTAACTGAGGGATTATGTACACTAGAAATGCATCGTGAATTACCAATTGTAACGCAAGCAAAACACTTATTTGCAACTGGAGTAATTGATGATGTGATTATTGCCAACGCATATGCATCAGATGTTGAACTAGAAGCCCTGAGTACACTAAACAGTGAGCTGCTTACGTTTAATATAGAACTACATGACACGATTACAGAGTTAGAGAAAAAGATTGTGTTAGAAGAATTTCATTTTTATCGTGGAGACGTTTCAGACTATCTTATTCGCTCGACTCAATCACGTGTAAAATATAAACAAGAAGAATTTAAACCAACGTATACTCCTGATATTAGACGAGGAGACATTTTAATTGAGAATGAGCTCTACGGACAATATAAAGGTGAATTACAGATTGCGTTGCAAGACATGGAAAACTCAGGGAAAACGAATGTAGTTGGCCGGATCGTTGAAGAAGAAAGTTTTCTCCTTGATTACCTAGAACCTTGGGAGAAATTCCAATTTTCAATCAAGTAATTTCATCCCGCTATTCGCGGGCAGTAATACCCCACCTCAAAGTTCAGCCAAAAGCAAAGAAGTTAGGTGGGAGCTAATGATCAGTGGGGGATGAAGAAAAACCCCACTGATCCAAGTTTCATTTTATAGAGAAAAATCTCAAAGTAAGGAAAAGGGAAGGAATAGCAGTACTCCTTCCTTTTTTTATTTCTGAACGAGGAGGAATCTACATGAGTTATATTATTGGAGTAGACGGCGGAGGCACTAAAACGGAAGCGGTGGCTTATGATTTAAACGGAAAAAAAATAAGTGAAGGTAAAGCAGGATACGGAAACTTACTTATAAATGAAAAACAAGCTATTATTAACATTATTGATGCGATCGAACAATGCTTAGTTACTTTAAAAAATGAAGAATGCCAGTATATATGCATAGGGTTAGCCGGGTATGGAGGCGTTAAAAATACAGAAGGTATAAAAAATGCTCTTTATGCGACGTTTAATATTCCGTTTACGATTGTAAATGATGGAGTTATCGCACATGCTGCTTTACTAAAAGGAAAAGATGGCATCTTAACAATTTCAGGAACTGGTTCTGTTAGTATTGGAGTTCATAATGGGATTGAAAAATTAGCAGGTGGCTGGGGACATATTCTTGGGGATGAAGGAAGTGGCTATTGGATTGCTATGCAGATTTTTATTAAAATGACGCAAGAAGAAGATGAGGGATTAAATTATAGCAACCTAACTAAGTTAATACTAACAAAACTTGGTTATCACAGTGTACTAGAATTAAAAAAATTTATTTATTCCTCAACTAAAGCAGAGATTGCTTCATTTGTTCCAATAATCGTCCAACAAGCAGAAGCAGGTGATGGTTTTTCGCAGAATATTCTCAGACAAGCAGGCTATCACCTTGCCAAGACTACGCTTGCTGTTTGCAAGAAGTTAAATTTTGATAACAATGTTACAATTGCTATTAAAGGGAGCATATTAACGAATATACCATTCGTACAAACCGCATTTATTGAAAATATTAAACAAGAAAAACCGGAAGTACAACTTGTTTTAGAAGATGTATCATCCACATTGGGTTGTTATTACTTAGCTCTGAAATATATGGGTTAATTAAAAGTTAAGGGAGAAATTCAATATGCATGTTGTAAATGTATTGTTAAAAATTGAAAGTTTATTACATCAATTACCGAAATCTGAAAAGAAAATAGCACAATATATTTTAAATAATCCTCAAGAAGTTATTAGAATGACTATACATGAATTAGCTACTCATGCTAATGCTAGTAGTTCTGCGGTTACTAGACTTTGTCGTTCTATTGAAATTGCTAGTTTTTCAGAGTTAAAAGTGTCTTTATCATCGCATATCTCACGACCAGAGAAGAAAGGTTTTTATGACATTGAACCAAATGAAACAATAACAGCCATTAAAGACAAAATAGTTTCCAACTCTGTACAAGTGATACAAGAAACAGCACTTTATTTGGATGAAGTCGTTCTTGACCAAATAGTTGAAACTATGAGAAATGCGGATATTATTTATGTCTATGGATTAGGAGCTTCATGGCTCGTTGCAGAAGATATTACTCATAAATGGTTACGTTTAGGAAAGATTGTGAGTGCAAATCAAGATGCACATATCACGGCTACAGCACTTGCTGCATCAACAAAAAATTGTGTTTTTATCGGTATATCCAATAGTGGAGAAACCGAAGAAGTACTGCGACTTGTTGATATTGCTAAAGTATCTGGTATTCAAACAATTGGATTATCGCGATTTGGGAACAATAGATTAACTAACAAAGTCGATATGTCTTTACAGCATGTTCGTGCACCAGAGGCTAAATTTCGTAGTGCAGCAACAAGTTCACTATTTGCACAATTTCTGACTATTAACATTATCTTCTATGCATATGCATCAAAATATTACGATGAAAATATAAAGGAAATTGAACGTTCAAGAGAATCTGTATTAAGATTCACGGGAAGAAATTCATCTAAGACATAAAGCATAATAAATCTCAGTACAAAGTAATCATCTGTGATTTTCGCCTTTTAGTTATTGAATCACTGCTTAAAGAGCCTATATCTACTTAAGATAAGGCTTCTTTGCTTTGTGTAACTTTTACTACTAAGGGGGTCACAACATCGTCATCAAGCCAAGATTTTGAAGTGCCCCCAAAACAATAAATTTCTTAAGTTGATGGATGTGGGAAGTAACCTACATATACCCCAAACGGCAATTAGTAATATCCAGCGAGGAATGATACGACCCCATGGATGAATTGTTGCACCGACAATACACAACGCAATGATCTCACATTCGATAACGATCCTCGGATAAACGATATATAGAACTTTATAGAACTTTATAGAACTTTATAGCACTGAACATTCTTTTTTAGTTACTTATCATATTTCAATTATACTTTCTCATAAATTTGAGTATAAAACATTTTCATCTGTTCTCGTATTTCTTTCCCTTTCCTTTGAACATTTCTATAAGTGCGGCATTGTTATTGTCATTCCTTTTTTGTTTTTTTTTTCGTAATATTTTGACGGTCACGTTGTTTACACGCCTCAATTAATTGGGACGTTGTTCTAAATAGAAAAAAGTCGAATTTTATATAGAAGAAAAAAGAGGAATTTGACAGAAAAGATAGAAAATTTTAAAGGTCAGAAAATAGTTAGCTCGCTAACTAATTTTTTTGTTGGTGACTGGAAGTGTTTTTTGTTAATCCGAAGTATATAACATTTAATTTATTTACAGGGGGATGAAGAAATTATGAAACAAAAATCTATGGATACGTTAGCTGCACAAATGGAGGATTTTTTTCCGGTACGTGATGTCGACCATCTAGAATTCTATGTTGGAAATGCAAAGCAATCCAGTTATTATCTTGCAAGAGCTTTTGGATTTAAAATTGTTGCATATTCTGGGCTAGAAACAGGGAACCGCGAAAAAGTATCCTATGTTCTTGTGCAAAAAAACATGCGTTTTGTTGTGTCAGGAACTTTAAATAGTGAGAGCCGCATTGCGGAGTTTGTAAAGCTTCATGGCGATGGTATTAAAGATGTGGCGCTACTTGTCGAGGATGTTGAAAAAGCATATTCAGAAGCTATAAAACGTGGTGCGATTGCAATTGCTCCACCAGAAGAGTTGACTGATGAGCATGGGACATTGAAAAAGGCAGTCATTGGTACGTACGGCGATACAATCCATACACTTGTCGAGCGTAAAAATTACAAAGGTACATTTATGCCTGGTTATGAGAAAGCTGAATTTGAAATTCCAAGTGAAGAATCAGGTTTAATCGCTGTTGATCATGTTGTTGGTAACGTTGAAAAAATGGAAGAGTGGGTAAGTTATTACGAAAATGTAATGGGCTTTAAACAAATGATTCATTTTGACGATGATGATATTAGCACAGAATATTCCGCGTTAATGTCAAAAGTAATGACAAATGGAAGCCGCATTAAGTTCCCGATTAATGAGCCGGCAGATGGAAAGCGTAAATCACAAATTCAAGAGTACTTAGAATTTTATAATGGTGCAGGTGTGCAGCATCTTGCATTGTTGACAAGTGATATTGTGAAAACTGTTAAAGCACTTCGTGAAAATGGAGTTGAGTTTTTAGATACACCAGCTACGTATTATGATGAGTTAACAGCGCGTGTCGGTGAAATTGATGAAGAAATTGAAAAACTAAAAGAGCTTAAAATTCTCGTAGACCGCGATGAAGAGGGTTATTTATTACAAATTTTCACGAAGCCAATCGTGGATCGTCCAACGTTATTTATTGAAATTATTCAACGTAAAGGTTCTCGTGGATTTGGAGAAGGAAACTTCAAAGCTCTATTTGAATCGATTGAGAGAGAGCAAGCGCGTCGCGGAAATCTATAAAAATAAAGCATTATTTTATCCCGCATTAACGGGCGGTAATACCCCCACCTCAAAATTAAGCGGAAGCAAAGAAGTTAGGTGGGGGATAAACTGCCCGTAAAAGCCCGATTGGTGAGGGCTAATAATCAGTGGGGGATGGAGAAAACCCCCACCGATTAAAGTTTCACTTTAGATGAACAGTGAGGAGGAAAATTGATGAAATTTGTTACATTTCGTCTTCCTTCACAAGAAATGCGAGCTGGTTGGCTTGAAGGTGACAAAGTAATTGATATGAGCATTGCAAGTAAAGGAGTGCTTCCTTCGTCCATGCTCGCTTTTTTAGAGAAAGCAGATGAGTATATAGAAGTAGCGCGTAATATGCAAAGTCCAGAAAATGGCGTATATCATGTGGAAGATGTGCAGCTTTGTGCAGCCATTCCAAACCCAGGTAGCATTCGGGATTTTTACGCATTTGAACAACATGTAAAAACAGCTCGTGGACGCCGCGGGTTAGATGTTGTATCAGAGTGGTATGATATTCCCGTTTTTTATTTCACAAATCATCGTGCTGTAATCGGACCAGAGGATATTGTTTCTCGTCCGAAGTTATCACAAAAGCTTGACTATGAATTAGAAATTGCTTGTGTCATTGGGAGAGAAGGAAGAAATATTTCCCGTGAACAAGCGGAAGAATATATTTTTGGTTATTGCATTATGAATGACTGGAGTGCAAGAGATTTACAGGCACAGGAGATGAAAGTAGGACTTGGTCCAGCGAAAGGAAAGGACTTTTCTACTTCATTAGGGGCTTATCTTGTCACGAAAGAGGAGTTAGATGTTTATCGTACGGATGAACAGTATGATTTAGAGATGACCGCTCGTGTGAATGGAGAACTTTTGTCAAAAGGAAATTTCAAAGATATTTATTATACGTTTGCAGAAATGATAGAGCGTGCTTCACAAGATGTTACGTTATATCCGGGAGATGTAATTGGTTCTGGTACGGTTGGTACTGGTTGTATTTTAGAGCTTGGCACAGAAAACTGGCTGCAAGATGGCGATGTTGTAGAGCTTACGATTACCGGGCTAGGAACGCTGCGTAATACAGTGAAAAAAGAAATGAAAGCGGGGGATGGGCATGTATTATCGTCGCATGGGGGAACTTCCTCGTAAACGACATGTACAGTTTCGCAAGGAAGATGGATCACTTTATCGTGAACAAGTAATGGGAACAAAAGGCTTCTCGGGAACGCAATCTATTTTATATCATCATTATATGCCAACCGAAGTAGGTCATGCGTCGGTAGCAAATTCTTGTAAATTGCAGTATGAAGAAGATGTGGCGCTTGCTCATCGCCATTTTCGCACGAAAGAATGCAGAAAAACAGGAGATGCCGTGAACGGAAGGAATTTTCTATTAGGAAATGAAGACTTACTAATCGGTGTTGTAAATCCAACGGAGAAAATGGATTATTTCTATCGTAATGGTGATGGAGATGAAATGTTATTCATTCATTATGGATCTGGGAAAATTGAGACGATGTTTGGTACAATTCATTATCGAAAAGGCGATTATGTTACAATCCCAATCGGGACCATTTATCGGGTTATTCCAGATGAAGGAGAATCGAAATTTCTTGTTGTAGAAGCAAATAGTCAAATTACAACGCCGCGTCGCTATCGAAATGAATACGGTCAATTGTTAGAACATAGTCCGTTTTGCGAGAGGGATCTGCGGGGACCAGAGAAGCTAGAAACATATGATGAAAAAGGCGAGTTTGTCGTGATGACAAAGTCGAGGGGCTATATGCATAAATATGTCATGCAACATCATCCGTTAGATGTTGTCGGTTGGGATGGCTATTTATACCCTTGGGTCTTTAATGTGGAGGATTTTGAACCAATTACAGGGCGTATTCATCAGCCGCCTCCAGTTCACCAAACGTTTGAAGGACATAACTTTGTTATTTGTTCCTTTGTTCCGCGGTTATATGATTATCATCCGGAAGCAATCCCAGCACCTTATTATCATAGCAACGTGAATAGCGATGAAGTTCTTTATTATGTAGAGGGTAATTTTATGAGTAGAAAAGGTGTCGAAGAAGGTTCGATTACACTTCATCCGAGTGGTATTCCCCATGGACCACACCCTGGGAAAACGGAAGCAAGTTTAGGGAAAAAGGAAACGATTGAGCTTGCAGTGATGATTGACACATTCCGCCCGCTTCGTATTGTGAAGCAAGCGCATGAAACGGAAGATGAGAAGTATATGTATAGCTGGCTTGAAGAAGGCACGCATACTGTGAAATAGAAGAAATAAAAGAAAGAGGCATGCTCATGAAATGAGTGTACCTCTTTCTTTTATTTGGAATCGACAGTTTATAGAATATCAAAAACATCTATAAAAAGATATAGAAATATAGCTATATACATTATTTGTATATTCGTTGTGTTGTTACATGTCGATTCGCTAAATATTTAACCTGGTGAATAAACGTGATAACACCAAGTGTTGAGTAGTATGTAGATCCTTTTAATTTATTATGAAATGGTATTTTTCTTTTTATTTCGACAAATGTATTGACTAAAAAATATGTTCCAAGTAAAATAAAAACACAAATTAAAAATTTTCAGAAAATTAAAACTAAGAGGTGCATGCTATGAAGCAAATCTTTCAAAAAAAACCGATCACACAATTGATGCAAGAAAGTAAGCAAAAAACATTGGCGCGAACGTTAGGGGCGCTAGATTTAACGATGCTAGGGATAGGTGCTATTGTAGGAACTGGAATTTTTGTTCTCACTGGTGTTGTAGCAGCGAAGCATTCTGGACCAGCTATTATTCTATCTTTTGCTATAGCAGCATTAGCTTGTGCCTTTGCCGCATTTTGTTATGCTGAGTTTGCATCGTCTGTTCCTGTTTCGGGAAGTGTTTACACGTACACGTATGCGACGATGGGAGAGGTATTTGCGTTTCTAATTGGATGGGATTTAATGCTTGAATACTTGCTAGCCACATCAGCTGTAGCGAACGGTTGGTCTGCTTATTTCCAATCGTTACTAAAAGGGTTTGGTATTCATCTCCCAACTGTTTTATCGTCTGCCCCCGGAACGGGGAAAGGCGGTCTCATTGATTTACCAGCTGTTATTATTATTTTAATTATGACTGCGCTTTTATCCAGAGGTGTTCGTGAAAGTGCTCGCGTAAATAATATTATGGTATTTATTAAGTTGGCAGTCGTGCTCATATTTATCTTTGCTGGTTTTAATTATGTAAAACCTGAAAACTGGACACCTTTCATGCCATTTGGTCTTGATGGTGTTATGGCGGGAGCAGCAACGGTGTTCTTTGCTTTCATTGGCTTTGATGCCGTATCGACAGCGGCGGAAGAGGTTAAGCGACCGCAGCGTGACTTGCCAATTGGTATTATTGCATCATTACTCATTTGTACAATTCTTTATATTGTTGTTTCACTTATTTTGACAGGAATTGTTCCTTATGGGCAGTTGAATATTTCTGATCCAGTAGCATTTGCTCTTCAATTTATTGGACAAGATAGCTTAGCTGGCGTTATTTCGGTAGGTGCTATCACAGGGATTACGACAGTTATGTTAGTAATGATGTATGGTCAAGTTCGCGTATCGTATGCAATGAGCCGTGATGGGTTATTACCGAAACGTCTTGCAAAAGTTCATCCGAAATTTAAAACACCATTTTTCAATACGTGGACAACAGGTATTGTTGCAGCATTAATTTCAGGTCTCATTGATTTAAATGTATTAGCACACCTTGTAAATATGGGGACATTATCCGCCTTTGCACTTGTAGCAATTGCTGTTATTGTAATGAGAAAAACACATCCAGATTTACCGCGTGCGTTTAAAGCGCCGCTTGTACCATTTTTGCCTGCATTAACAGTCATCTTCTGTCTGTACCTAATGTTACAATTGTCAGGAGTGGCTTGGATGAGTTTTGGTATTTGGCTGGCGATTGGTGTAGTGGTTTACTTCTTCTATAGCCGGAAACATAGCGTTCTGGGTAATAAAAAAGATAATAAAGATGTAGCGAATTTATAAGAGAAAGCGCCGTTCTTAGTAGGAAAGAACGGTGTTTTTATTTTGAAAATTTACATTTTTCTAAAAATATTATAAGATGAGGAGTGGTCGATTAAAGGGGGGTGGGACAGATGAAACAAACATGGCGCGAGTTACAAGCGATGGATCGTAACGTATGGATTCGTTTTATTGGAGAAACTTTAAATGGAATTGCGATGATGATGCTAATGCCATTTTTTGCATTGTATTTAAAAGATAAAGTAGATTCCTTATTAGAAGTAGGAATTATTATGGCACTTTCTCCAATTGCCGCAAGCTTTGGTTCTCTTATAGGGGGAAGAATTGCTGATATATATGGTAGGAAGCCGATTATGGTATTTTCGATGGTGAGTAATGCGATTTTAATGCTCGGTTTCTTATTTATAGATGGGTTTATCCCGTATGCGATTTTGTCCATTTTTTTAGGTTTAAGTAATTCGCTGTTTCATCCAGCTGCATCTGCGATGGTGGCAGATGTGACAGCGCCTGAGAAGAGAACGGAAGCTTACGGTTTATTACGAATGGGACATAATATCGGTGCAGCGATTGGACCGATTATGGGGGCTTCGGTAGTTGTCCTTTCTAAAAATCTTATTTTTATTATTGCGTCATCCACGATGCTATTTTATGCTCTTCTTGTACTCATACTCATTCAAGAAACGATGCCGAAAATTGAAGGAAATCAGAAAGATAATAAGGAAAAAGAATCAGGATCTGTTTGGAAAGTTGTGTTGCGAGATAAGGTACTACTGATTTATTTGTTAGCCGGTATTATTATTTCGATGGGTTTTTCCCAAACGGAGGGCATGCTACCGCTCCATTTTGATAACGAAATGAAAGAGATATTTGGTAAAAATAATCCGTATCCATATTTAATGGCTTTAAATGGTTTATTGGTTGTTCTTTTTCAATTTCAAATTTCTAAATGGGCAACAGATAAGCCGGTTGGCAGGACGATGTTATATGGAGCTTGGTTATTTGGGATTGGATTGTTTTTCATTGGATGGCTGCCAAAATGGTTTGGGGAATTAGGAACAAATGGGACTGTTATTCTGATTACGTTACTGATTGTTTATGCAGTGTATACGTTAGGTGAAATGATTATGTCGCCCGTACAAATGACGTTTGTAGCGAATTTGGCACCAGAGCATTTGCGAGGTACGTATATGGGAGCAGCTAGCTTGCAGTGGATTACAGGGAGTGCATTTGGTCCGCTTCTTGGGGGATTGTTGCTCGATCGCTTGCTAGGGCACCTGTTATTTACGATTTTAGGAGTGGGATGTGTAGTGGCAGGTCTTGTATATATTTCGTTAGATCGTCTTGTAGAACAAAAACAAAAGGGAGATGTGGTGAAACAGTCATCCTAATTGGTGGGTGACATACACAAAAAGAAGTATTTTTTCATATATTTTAGGTACATAACTAGAAAAAATGAAGAGGCAATGTAGTTATCTTACTTCGACGAATCAAAATAAGGACGTTACAGGGGGATAAATATTAAGTAGAGTTCGATTGGCGGAGCTTTCCGCCATGGGGTGATGAAGAAAACCCCAATGATAGAAGTTTCATTTTATTTCAAATAGGAACTACCTATTTTCATAAAAAGTGCTAAAATAGAAAAATGAAAACAATTGGTTAGGGTGATTTCATTGACGAAAATTAAATTAGGTTTATTATATGGTGGAAAATCAGCAGAGCATCAAGTTTCATTACAAACAGCTCTTGCTGCTATTAAAGCGTTAGATCAAGAAAAATTCGAGATTCATCCAATTTATATTACAGAGCAAGGCCAATGGATGCGCGGTGAACGCATTGAAGGGGAAGTAACAAACGTGCAAGCGTTGCAAATGAATGGAGAAGAAAATGTGATTTCTCCAGTAGCATTAAGTACAGAAATTATTCCAGCTGCATCTTCTAATCAAGAAGATTCAATTGATGTTATTTTCCCACTGTTACACGGTCCGAATGGTGAAGATGGAACAGTACAAGGATTATTAGAATTAATGAACATTCCATACGTTGGTAACGGTGTATTGGCATCAGCGGCAGGTATGGATAAAGTTGTTATGAAAAATATCTTTGCTGAAGCAGGATTGAAGCAAGCAAAATATGCATCTTTCATTCGCAGTGTATGGGAGAAAAATCGTCAGGAAGCTTATGAAAAAGTAGAAGAAGTATTAGGGTATCCATGTTTTGTAAAACCGGCAAACCTTGGTTCAAGTGTTGGTATTAATAAATGTAAAGATCGTGAAGAGTTAGAACATGCATTTGAAGAAGCGTTCCAATTTGACCGCAAAATTATCGTAGAAGAAAATATTGTTGGTCGTGAAGTGGAAGTTGGTGTTTTAGGTAATGATGAGCCAAAATGTTCTGTTGTTGGTGAAATTGTACCGAAGAAAGAGTTTTACGATTATAAATCAAAATACATTGATGGCGATACGGCATTAATTATTCCAGCTGAAATTACAGAAGAAGAGTCGGCAACGATTCAAAGAGATGCAATCAGTGCATTCCAATCTTTAGATGGTGCGGGATTAACAAGAGCAGATTTCTTTTTAACAAAAGACGGCGAAGTATACATTAATGAAGTAAATACGATGCCTGGCTTTACTCCATTTAGTATGTTCCCGCTGTTATGGCAACATACAGGCTTACCGTATCCGCAGTTAATTGAAGAATTGATTCGTTTGGCGATTGAGCGTCACGAAGAAAAACAAAAAATTAAATATACAATCTAACTAAAAGGGGGAGCACTATTCAAGAGAATAGTGTTTCTTCTATGTAAGGAGTGTTTTTTATGATGAAACGCACGTTAAAACAAGTGGAACAAATGACGGGTGGTACAGGTTTAGTAGAAGAGTATGTTCATACCGTTGTACAAGGTGTATCAATTGATACGCGAAAGATTGAACAAGGGAATTTATATATTCCTATTCAAGGTGATCGTTTTGATGGGCATTCTTTTGTGGATAAAGCGATTGAAAATGGTGCTGCGGCAACATTTTGGAAAAAGGATGTACCGAATCCACCTGCGCATTTACCTGTCATTTTCGTTGAAGATACGTTAGAAGCATTACAAACATTAGCAAAAAGTTATCGTGATCAGTTAGATGTAAAAGTTGTAGGTGTAACAGGGAGTAACGGTAAGACGTCTACAAAAGATATCGTGACAAGCTTGCTTGCAACAAAGTTTAAAGTCCAAAAGACAGAAGGAAACTTTAATAATCATATTGGTCTGCCTCTTACAATTTTAAGCTTAGAGGAAGATACAGAAATGGCTGTATTAGAGATGGGAATGTCTAGCCGAGGTGAAATTGAATTTTTATCTAAGTTAGCTCGTCCAAACGCTGCAATCATTACAAATATTGGAGAAGCTCATTTGATGGATTTAGGATCTCGTGATGCAATTGCTGAGGCAAAATTAGAAATTGTAACAGGGCTACAAGACGGCGGAGTATTTGTATATAATGGAGATGAACCCCTATTAACAAATCGTGTTCCAAACATGAACCTGCTTGCTGAGACAATTACATTTGGTGATGCAAGAGCAAATGACTATTATCCGACTTCTGTAACGCTACAGGCAACAGGGACGTATTTTAAGATGAATCAAGATGAAAATGTTGTATTTTATCTTCCCGTTCTTGGGAAACATAATGTATACAACGCATTAGCATCAATGGCGATTGCTAAATTTTTCGGTGTAACATCAGAAGAGATGAAACAAGGTTTAGTGACGCTAAAAATGACAGGTATGCGCATGGAAATTGTAAAAACAGATGCAGGATTAACAATCATTAATGACGCATATAATGCAAGTCCAACGGCGATGGAAGCTGCATTTCATTTAATGAATGGGCTAGATGGATTTTCTAAGAAAATCGTTGTTCTTGGTGATATGTTAGAGCTTGGCAATCAAGAAGTACAATTTCATTATGAAGTTGGAAAATTAATTGATCCAGCACGAATCTCCTACGTGTTTACATATGGTACACTAGGGGCACAAATTGCAGAAGGTGCAAAAATTAATTTTTCAAGTGAACGTGTAAAAGCGTATGATAATAAAGAAAAACTTGTAAAAGATTTACAGGCAGTCGTTGATGTAAAAGACGTTGTATTAGTAAAAGCATCTCGCGGGATGAAGTTAGAAGAAGTCATTACGTTGTTGAAATAATTGGAGTATGTAAATGGGATTATAAATGCAAAAAGAGAAGAAACTAATAATAAGCGCTTACAGTTACACATTTGAAAAGGTAAAGTGAAGAAAAAAGCTCTTTATGTGAAATAAGGTAACAGTTGGGGTTTGCTTTTTGCACATACAAAACTTATAATTGATAAAGTGTGATAACGTTTAGAAGTATTTTCATGAAGAATATACGCCCGTTTATATACGTGAGCATTCAGGAAAAGGGCTTTTCCGCATATACGGAAAACGCCTTTTTTTAAATGATAAGTATAGGATAGAAAAGGAGAAGTAACATTGACAACATTTCGAGAATTAGGATTAAGTGATTCTTTACTGCAATCGGTTGAAAGTATGGGCTTTGAAGAGGCTACGCCAATTCAAGCTGAAACAATTCCACATGCATTGCAAGGTAAAGATATTATTGGGCAAGCGCAAACAGGTACAGGGAAAACAGCTGCATTCGGATTACCACTATTAGATAAAGTGGATACAAATAAAGAAACAATTCAAGGGATTGTTATCGCTCCAACGCGAGAATTAGCAATTCAAGTTGGTGAAGAACTTTACAAAATTGGTAAGCATAAGCGTGTTCGTATTCTACCAATTTATGGTGGTCAAGATATTAACCGCCAAATCCGTGCTCTAAAAAAACACCCACACATTATTGTTGGTACGCCGGGACGTATTTTAGATCACATCAACCGTAAAACACTTCGTCTACAAAACGTAGAAACAGTGGTTCTTGATGAAGCGGATGAAATGTTAAACATGGGCTTCATTGAAGATATTGAAGCAATTTTAACAGATGTGCCAGAAACACATCAAACATTATTATTCTCAGCAACAATGCCAGACCCGATCCGTCGTATTGCTGAGCGTTTCATGACTGAACCTCAACATATTAAAGTAAAAGCAAAAGAAGTAACAATGCCAAACATTCAGCAGTTCTATGTAGAAGTGCAAGAAAAGAAAAAGTTTGACGTGTTAACACGCTTACTAGATATTCAATCTCCAGAACTTGCAATCGTGTTCGGTCGTACAAAGCGTCGTGTTGATGAATTATCTGAAGCATTGAACTTACGTGGTTATGCAGCAGAAGGTATTCATGGTGATTTAACACAAGCAAAACGTATGTCAGTATTACGTAAATTTAAAGAAGGTTCTATTGAAGTTCTTGTTGCAACAGACGTAGCAGCACGTGGTCTTGATATTTCAGGCGTAACACACGTATACAACTTTGATATTCCACAAGATCCAGAATCATACGTTCACCGCATTGGTCGTACGGGCCGTGCTGGTAAAAAAGGAATGGCGATGTTATTCGTAACACCTCGTGAGTCTGGACAATTAAAAAATATCGAGCGTACAACAAAACGTAAAATTGATCGTATGACTCCTCCGACATTAGATGAGGCATTAGAAGGTCAACAACGTTTAATCGCAGAAAAACTACAAAGCACAATTGAAAGTGAAAACTTATCATACTACAAGCGTATTGCAGAAGAAATGTTAGAAGAGCATGATTCTGTAGCGATTGTAGCAGCTGCTTTAAAAATGATGACAAAAGAGCCGGATACAACACCGATTGCTTTAACATCAGAACCACCTGTTGTTTCAAGAGGTGCTAAAAACCGTGGCGGTAACGGAAGTGGATATCGTGATGGTAACCGTAACCGTAGTCGTGATGGTCGTGGCGATGGCCGCAATCGTGATGGTCGTGGTGATGGTCGTAATCGCGATGGTAACCGTAATCGTGGTCGCAAAGGTGAAGGTCAAGGTCGTCCAGGATCTTCTAATGGACGCGGCGAAAGAAAAAGTCATAGCCGTAAACCACAAGCTTAATAAAAAAGAGGATGTCCAACAGGGCATCCTCTTTTTTATGAAATGTAAGGTGTATGGATTCGTTTGAGAGTTATTATTGGGCAGTAATACCCCTACCTTAAAGTTTGGCAGAAAGCAAAAAAATTAGGTGGGGAGTGAAGAAAAAATCCACTAATCAAAGTTTCACTTTATTAAAAATGGAGTAAGGATACCACCGATTAATAATCCAGTTAAATGGCTGATGGGGTTAGCGGAATGATCGAAGAATGTAAAGCTAAGTAAAATAATTATAATTGAAGAAAATAGAAATACTTCTTTTGTTTTTGGGGACCGATAGCGACTGTATAAAATAAAGAGCTGTGCGCCAAGTAATCCGAAAATCCCGCCCGATGCACCGGCATGTACGTACCCGAGGGGCATGATGAAATAAGAGAAAATATTACCGCTAATGCCAGCAATAAAAAATAAAATGGCAAAAGAGATGCTACCTAGCTGTTTTTCGATAGATTGACCGAGAAAAAAGAGACAAATGCTATTGGAGAAAAAGTGCCCTAAGTCTATATGTATAAATAGAGAAGTTATAAACCGCCACCATTCTCCTTTGGCAATATATTCGTTATAGGCAGCTGTAGTAGAAAAGAAAAAATCGCCTAATACAACCATGATGAATTGCAAGCAGAGTAAAGAGAGAATAACGGGTGATAAGGTAATCCGTATATGTGGGATTGGCATATTTATATATTCACTCCTTTTGCAGCAGAAAGATTCTCTGTTATTCTTACAATATGAATGAAGGAGAACAAATAGAAGAAAGGAAATTTGTGAAATGATTATAGGGATTGGAATCGATATTATCGAACTGGAGAGAATTGAAAAAATGCTAGATGGAAAACTTAAATTTATGGAGCGTATTTTAACAGAGCGAGAACGAAACGTTGCTGCTGAATTAAAAGGACATCGTCTTGTGGAATTTGTAGCTGGAAGATTTGCAGCGAAAGAAGCGTATTCTAAAGCAGTTGGAACTGGTATTGGAAAAGAAGTGAGCTTTTTAGATATTGAAATACGAAATGATGATAGAGGTAAGCCGATTGTCTTTGCGAATACAGAGCATCTTGTTCATCTATCTATTAGTCATAGTCGAGAGTTCGCTGTGGCGCAAGTTGTTTTAGAAAGCTCGTCACGCTAGTCTGCATATTTTACATCTTTGTCTCATATATTTGAGTAGCGATAAGGAAGGATTTTCTTCCATTCATTTATAGGGGCAAAGGGGCTGAAAGTATGAAAAGGCGGCTATTTTTGTTTATTGTCGGTTTATTGACCGTTTTTGTATTAGCGGGCTGTATGGAAAAGAAACAAGAAGATGTAGTGCGAGATTTAGATGCGAAAGTTAAGAATATGAAGAGTTATCAAGCGGAAGCAAAATTATCTATTAAAACGGGCAATGAACCACAGGAATATAACGTGGAAGTTTGGTATAAAGAACCTACTTATTATCGTGTGAATTTAAAGAATGCGAAAAAGGATCAAAGTCAAATTATTTTACGAAATAATGAAGGAGTATTCGTTTTAACGCCATCTCTTAATAAAAGTTTTCGATTTCAAAGTGATTGGCCGCAAAATAGCAGCCAAGCGTATTTGTATGAGTCACTTGTAAGAGATATTTTAAAAGATAAGAGTCTTTCGTTTAAGAAAACAGATAAACATTATATTTTTAAAACAAAAACGAATTATCACCATCAAAATATGTTACCGAAGCAAGAAATCACGTTTAATAAAAGTGATTTAGCGCCTGTTTCAGTGAAATTAATGGATGGTGACCAAAATGTTCTCGTACAAGTGGAATTTTCAAAAGTGAAGTTTGGTGCGAAGTTTGATAAAGGTGCATTTGATACGAAACAAAATATGTCTCGTGCACAAGTGGACATACAAACAACAGCAAAGGAAGAAAAGCCATTTGCTATTTTATATCCACGTGATACACCGCAAGGTATGGAATTAAAAGAGGAGAAAGAGTTAAAGACAGATAGTGGCAAGCGTGCGATACTCACATACATTGGAAATAAGAAGTCTTTTACATTAATACAAGAGAAGGAGAAGGTTGCAGTGACTGCAACTCCAATAGGTGTAAGTGGAGAGTTAGTCGATCTTGGTTTCACG
Source organism: Bacillus sp. DX3.1 (assembly GCF_030292155.1). Classification (NCBI taxonomy): domain Bacteria; kingdom Bacillati; phylum Bacillota; class Bacilli; order Caryophanales; family Bacillaceae; genus Bacillus; species Bacillus sp. DX3.1. Next base: position 254,563 of record NZ_CP128153.1, read on the forward strand.
ATTGGTGCATTAACAAAAGATTCCCTTACGTGGTCGCATAACGGAGTGGAATATATGCTCGTGTCTAAAGGTTTAGAACCAAATGAGTTGTTAATGGTAGCTCGTTCTGTTGCAGAAAAGCAGGTGAAATAAACTTCTTAGACGTGGTGACTTGCGTGCGCCACGTTCTTTTCTTGTTTTGTGGGATAGATTTCATAAAAAAACGGATATAAAAGAATAAGCTTTGCATATCGTATAAAGGAAGTGTTTTTTTATATGGAAGAATCACCGTTTTACCGTGATACGTGGGTGGAAGTAGATTTGGATGCAATTTATAACAATGTAACTCACATCAAAGAAATCATCCCAGAAGATGTAGAGATTTTCGCTGTGGTAAAAGCGAACGCATATGGACATGACTATGTTCCAGTCGCAAGAACCGCATTGGAGGCAGGAGCAACAAGATTAGCGGTTGCCTTTTTAGATGAGGCATTAGTGCTTCGCCGAGCGGGGATTACCGCACCAATTTTAGTGATAGGCCCATCACCACCACGTGATGTCAATGTAGCTGCTGAAAATGATGTGGCATTAACTGTTTTTCAAAAGGGATGGATCGAAGAGGCGATAGAAATTTGGGAGAGCTCGGTGCCGCTACGTTTTCATATTAATTTCGATAGTGGTATGGGGAGAATTGGAATTCGGAAACGCGAAGAATTAAAAGGTTTTTTACGAAGCTTAGAAGATGCTCCGTTTTTTGAACTAGAAGGAGTGTATACGCATTTTTCAACTGCGGACGAAGTGGAGACTTCTTACTTTGATAAGCAATATAATACGTTTTTGGAACAGCTTAGTTGGTTAAAGGAATTTGGAGTGGATCCAGAGTTTATTCATACAGCTAATAGTGCAGCGACCATGCGGTTTCATGGTATTACGTTTAATGCTGTGCGGCTTGGAATCGCAATGTATGGACTAACGCCGTCTGTAGAAATACGTCCGTTCTTGCCTATTAAATTAGAACCGGCACTTTCATTTCATACAACGGTAGCGCATATTAAAGAGGTAATCAAAGGTGATGGGATTAGTTATAATGTCACTTATCGAACGAGAACAGAAGAGTGGATTGCTACGGTTCCTGTTGGATATGCGGATGGATGGCTCAGGAGATTACAAGGTTTTAAGGTGCTTGTGAACGGGAAAAGAGTTCCGATTGTAGGTAGGATTACAATGGATCAATTCATGTTGCATCTTCCTTGTGAAGTCCCGCTTGGAACGAAGGTTACGCTTATTGGAAAACAGGGGGATGAATACATTAGTGCAACTGAGGTTGCGGAGTATTCTGGAACGATTAACTATGAAATTATCGCGACAATCAGTTTTCGTGTTCCTCGTGTATTTATTAGAGATGGTAAAGTGGTAGAAGTCATAAATTATTTGAATGATATATAAATATCCTTTTTACCCCATTATTCGCGGGCAGTAATACCCCTACTTCAAAATTCGGTAAGAAGCAAAGAAGTTAGGTAGGGGATAAACTGCCCGCAAAAGCTCGATTGGTGAGGGTTAATAATCAGTGGGGGATGAAGAAAACCCCGCTGATCAAAGTTTCACTTTATATTTGTCATCATGGTTGATGGCCTTCGATTAGAGCTATAGAGAGGGTATTTCCTGTTTAAATGAGATAAAAAGTACGAGAGAGTGAATGTTTTGTTTGTGAATTGGAAAACATAAACAGGGAATAAGGAAGTCTTTGCAACAGGCTCCATACAATGGTATTATTACAATAGGTGTCATATATATTTGGGTGTGTAGTTGACGGTGGAGGTGTATTTTTGTGTCCGAATCAAGTGTAACTACTGAAATCGTGATTCGGTTGCCAAAGCAGATGGTAACAGAATTGGACGTAATTGGAAAACTAGAGAATAAGAATCGCCATGAACTAATTTGCCAGGCAACAAAACTGTTATTGCGTCAACATAAGACAAAGAAACGCTACCAACATGAATCAATGCGACGTGGGTATATTGAAATGGGAAAAATTAATCTTGGTATTGCATCTGAAGCTTTCTTAGCAGAGTATGAAGCAGCTCATACAGTAGAACGCTTAGTTAGCGGGGGGTAATATTTTGATTGTAAAACGCGGCGACGTGTATTTTGCAGACCTTTCCCCAGTTGTTGGTTCTGAGCAAGGAGGCGTTCGTCCGGTTCTTGTCATTCAAAATGACATCGGAAATCGTTTTAGTCCGACTGTAATTGTAGCGGCTATTACTGCGCAGATTCAAAAAGCAAAATTACCCACACATGTGGAAATTGATGCGAAAAAGTACGGATTTGAGAGGGATTCTGTTATTTTGCTCGAACAGATTCGAACAATCGATAAGCAACGCTTAACGGACAAAATCACTCACTTAGATGAGCTGATGATGAGTCGTGTAGATGAAGCTTTACAAATTAGTTTAGGACTAATAGATTTTTAAATCGGCAGTTTAAGTTGCTCTCTTTTAAGGGCAACTTTTTTTATTAGGGAGGTTTCAGTTGTATATGGAAATGGTAGATAATCGACAAGCGTTAATGAAGATGTTAGTGAAAGAATTAGGGTTTACAGAAAAGCAAGTTCGCAATGTTATTCAATTAACAGAAGAAGGTAACACAGTTCCATTTATTGCTCGTTACCGAAAAGAATGGACAGGTTCTTTAGATGAAGTGCAAATTCGTGAGATTTTAGAAAGATGGCAATATATGATGCAGCTTGAGGGCCGGAAAGAAGAAGTGCTCCGTCTTATTGATGAAAAAGGAAAGTTAACAGAAGAGCTGCGTCGTAATATTGTATCCGCGACTAAGTTGCAGGAATTGGAAGACTTGTATCGTCCTTATAAAGAAAAAAGAAGAACAAAAGCAACAATTGCGAAGGAAAAAGGATTAGAGCCGTTAGCGGAGTGGTTACTTCTGTTTACAAAAGAAAATCCGGTAGATAAGGCAAAGTTATTTATTGACGCTGGAAAAGAAGTTCAATCCTCTGAAGAGGCGTTGCAAGGTGCGCAAGATATTATTGCTGAAATCGTATCGGATGATGCAGCGTGTCGTAGCTGGGTTCGTAATGTTACCTTTAAAAAAGGGATGATTTCTTCTTCTGTAAAAGATGAAGAGAAGGATGAAAAAAATATATATGAAATGTATTATAGCTATGAAGAACCGTTGCAAAAAATTGTGCCGCATCGTGTGCTGGCGATGAACCGTGGTGAAAAAGAGGATATTCTAAAAGTTTCTATTGTCCTGCCGGTAGAAGAAATCGTTCGTTTTTTACATAAAAAAGTGATTCGTGATTTTCATTCCCAAAGCGCATCTTATGTACAATTTGCAGTTGAAGATGGATATAAGCGATTAATTCAACCGTCAATTGAACGAGAAATTCGAAAAGAATTGACTGAAACGGCAGAAGAACAAGCTATTCATATCTTCTCTGAGAATTTACGTAATTTGTTGTTGCAGCCGCCAATGAAAGGCAAAGTTGTATTAGCGGTTGATCCAGCATACCGAACAGGGTGTAAGTTAGCAGTGGTGGATGATACAGGGAAGGTTCTTTATATTGATGTAATTTATCCTCATCCTCCTGTTAGAAAATATGAAGATGCAAAAGCGAAGGTCACTTCCATTTTAGAAAAATATCAAGTTGAGATGATTGCGATTGGAAATGGTACAGCTTCTCGAGAAACAGAAGAATTTATTGTAGATGTATTGCAAACAGTTACGCGAGATGTATTCTATATTATCGTCAATGAAGCTGGTGCTAGTGTATATTCAGCTTCTGATTTGGCCCGTGAGGAATTTCCGGATTTCCAAGTTGAGGAAAGAAGTGCGGTTTCCATTGGACGACGTTTGCAAGATCCACTGGCTGAGCTTGTGAAGATTGATCCGAAGTCAGTTGGAGTAGGGCAATATCAACATGATGTATCACAAAAGAGATTAAATGAATCATTAACATTTGTTGTGGAAACAGCTGTTAACCAAGTTGGAGTAAATGTGAATACAGCTTCAGTTGCTCTATTACAATATGTTTCCGGTTTGTCAAAGACGGTTGCGAAAAATATTGTAAATAAACGTGAGGAAGATGGGAAGTTTACAAAACGGGCAGAACTAAAGAAAATACCGCGTTTAGGTGCGAAAACGTACGAACAATGTATTGGTTTCTTACGTATACTAGAAGGTGAAAATCCACTGGATCGAACAAGTATTCATCCAGAGCAGTATAAAAATGTAGAATTACTATTAAAAAGCTTAGGATTATCTTTTGATGATGTAGGGCAACCGCATTTGCAGAAATGTTTAGAGGATGTAGAGCTTTCTAAATTATCTCAAGAAACGAATATTGGAGAGCCAACATTAGTGGATATTATAGATGCTTTGATTAGTCCGGAACGGGATATGCGTGATGAGTTACCAAAGCCACTTTTGAAAAAGGGAATTTTGAAATTAGAAGACTTAAAACGTGGTATGGAATTAGAAGGAACAGTTCGTAATGTTGTTGACTTTGGTGCATTTGTGGATATAGGTGTAAAACAAGATGGTTTAGTTCATATTTCGAAATTGAGTAAGCGATTTGTAAAACATCCGTTAGATATTGTATCGGTCGGACAAATTGTAAAGGTATGGGTAGATGACGTTGATATGAAAAAAGGTCGCGTTGCATTATCTATGTTACCAATCGAGTAATAAAAAGAAGGGAGTAGGGATGAGACTGCTCCCTTCTTTTTATCCTGCTATTCGCGTGCAGTAATACCTCCACTTCAAAATTCAGCAAAAAGCAAAGAAGTTAGGTGGGGGATAAACTGCCTGTAAAAGTCAGATTGGTGAAACTAATAATCAGTAGAGGGATGAAGAAAGCCCTCACTGATTAAAGTTTCACTTATTAGGAGTTCTGATGTGTTTTGTTATAATAAAACCAGCATTCGTTCAGCAATCTAATTTGATACCGGTTTTTTTCATAATAGGCACGTCGCATTTGCTTGCGAAGCCATACGGGCATATGAATCCCTCCTTGTTTTATCCCGCTCTAACAGGCAGTAAAACCACACCCCGAAATGCAGAGGAAACAAAGCGAGTGGTAACTGCTCATAAGAGTCTGATTGATGAGGGTTTGCTCTATCAGTGGGGATGAAGAAAGTGTCCGCTGATAGAAGTTTCACGTTATGACTGAGTATGGGTATATGTACTATTTAATATATGTGCAGGAAGAGAGAAAAGTGTAAGTTTATTTTTTTAGTTAGGGGAAATAAAGATGGATGAAATAGAGGTTCAAAGACTTGTAGAAGAAATATCGTTGAAGTACTTTGGGAAGGTTTTCTTACATAAAGCAACGTTCAATAAACGATTACGCACAACTGGTGGGAGATATTTATTACAAAGTCATAATATAGAATTGAATTATCGTTATTATGAAATGTACGGGAAAGAAGAATTGATTG
>NZ_CP128153.1:265000-267500 GCF_030292155.1 Bacillus sp. DX3.1
TAAGGTGTGCGAGAGAACTCTGGTTAAGGAACTCGGCAAAATGACCCCGTAACTTCGGGAGAAGGGGTGCTTTCTTAACGGAAAGCCGCAGTGAATAGGCCCAAGCGACTGTTTAGCAAAAACACAGGTCTCTGCGAAGCCGTAAGGCGAAGTATAGGGGCTGACACCTGCCCGGTGCTGGAAGGTTAAGGAGAGGGGTTAGCGCAAGCGAAGCTCTGAACTGAAGCCCCAGTAAACGGCGGCCGTAACTATAACGGTCCTAAGGTAGCGAAATTCCTTGTCGGGTAAGTTCCGACCCGCACGAAAGGTGTAACGATTTGGGCACTGTCTCAACCAGAGACTCGGTGAAATTATAGTACCTGTGAAGATGCAGGTTACCCGCGACAGGACGGAAAGACCCCGTGGAGCTTTACTGTAGCCTGATATTGAATTTTGGTACAGTTTGTACAGGATAGGCGGGAGCCATTGAAACCGGAGCGCTAGCTTCGGTGGAGGCGCTGGTGGGATACCGCCCTGACTGTATTGAAATTCTAACCTACGGGTCTCATCGACCCGGGAGACAGTGTCAGGTGGGCAGTTTGACTGGGGCGGTCGCCTCCTAAAGTGTAACGGAGGCGCCCAAAGGTTCCCTCAGAATGGTTGGAAATCATTCGTAGAGTGCAAAGGTATAAGGGAGCTTGACTGCGAGACCTACAAGTCGAGCAGGGACGAAAGTCGGGCTTAGTGATCCGGTGGTTCCGCATGGAAGGGCCATCGCTCAACGGATAAAAGCTACCCCGGGGATAACAGGCTTATCTCCCCCAGAGTCCACATCGACGGGGAGGTTTGGCACCTCGATGTCGGCTCATCGCATCCTGGGGCTGTAGTCGGTCCCAAGGGTTGGGCTGTTCGCCCATTAAAGCGGTACGCGAGCTGGGTTCAGAACGTCGTGAGACAGTTCGGTCCCTATCCGTCGTGGGCGCAGGAAATTTGAGAGGAGCTGTCCTTAGTACGAGAGGACCGGGATGGACGCACCGCTGGTGTACCAGTTGTTCTGCCAAGGGCATAGCTGGGTAGCTATGTGCGGAAGGGATAAGTGCTGAAAGCATCTAAGCATGAAGCCCCCTCAAGATGAGATTTCCCATAGCGTAAGCTAGTAAGATCCCTGAAAGATGATCAGGTTGATAGGTTCGAGGTGGAAGCATGGTGACATGTGGAGCTGACGAATACTAATAGATCGAGGACTTAACCATATAATATGAAGCAATGTTATCTAGTTTTGAAGGAATATACCTTCATCAGTTTGGTGATGATGGCAGAGAGGTCACACCCGTTCCCATACCGAACACGGAAGTTAAGCTCTCTAGCGCCGATGGTAGTTGGGACCTTGTCCCTGTGAGAGTAGGACGTCGCCAAGCAACCTTTAGACGAGTCAGAATGACTCGTCTTTTTTGTGTTTTTAAAAAATATAAAAAGACGAGAAAAGGAAGTATTATATAAATTCAAATTAAAAAACCGACATAAAACCCTTCTTTTAGGTGGTAGAGAGCATCCGACCATGCATAGAAGCGGTCAGATCCTTTTCCTGCCCCATGCCAAGTGAAAACAAAGAGAGAAAACGAGTGCAGGTTACCTTTTGTTATGCATAGCCACAGCCTATATATCGAAAAATCAAAATGGATTTATATATATAAAGTAAGAACAGATGGGGAATGATAGTGAGTGTTATAGGCTAATAAAGCGTATATAAAAGATAGATTTATCATTTTTCTATATAGATCCAAATTTAAAAAACGACATAACCCCTTTTTTAGGTGGTAGAGAGCATCCGACCATGCATAGAAGCGGTCAGATCCTTTTCCTGCTCCATGCCAAGTGAAAACAAAGAGAGAAAACGAGTGCAGGTTACCTTTTGTTATGCATAGCCACAGCCTATATATCGAAAAATCAAAATGGATTTATATATATAAAGTAAGAACAGATGGGGAATGATAGTGAGTGTTATAGGCTAATAAAGCGTATATAAAAGATAGATTTATCATTTTTCTATATAGATCCAAATTTAAAAAACGACATAACCCCTTTTTTAGGTGGTAGAGAGCATCCGACCATGCATGGAAGCGGTCAGATCCTTTTCCTGCTCCATGCCAAGTGAAAACAAAGAGAGAAAACGAGTGCAGGTTACCTTTTGTTATGCATAGCCGCAGCTATATGTCGAAAAATCAAAATGGATTTATAACTTATGGCAAGGATGATTTTTGTTTGTGTATAGAAAAGAATGTTCGCTTGCAAAAATCATATATCGACAACTGAGCATATGTGATCTTGCGAACGTAATTTATAATGAGGAATTGAATCGCTATTTCCTATGAAGTGTAGTTGCTGTGAATATGCTTTAAGTGGACCTAAAGGAAAATAGATGAATGAAATTAAGTGACTAAGTGGTAGTTAGACTACCGTGTACTTACCTATTGAAGATGATATCAATGAACTGGCTAAGTGATGAAAATGTTCATTGTGA
>NZ_CP128153.1:270000-307500 GCF_030292155.1 Bacillus sp. DX3.1
GATCCTGAAACCGTGTGCCTACAAATAGTCAGAGCCCGTTAATGGGTGATGGCGTGCCTTTTGTAGAATGAACCGGCGAGTTACGATCCCGTGCGAGGTTAAGCTGAAGAGGCGGAGCCGTAGCGAAAGCGAGTCTGAATAGGGCGTTTAGTACGTGGTCGTAGACCCGAAACCAGGTGATCTACCCATGTCCAGGGTGAAGTTCAGGTAACACTGAATGGAGGCCCGAACCCACGCACGTTGAAAAGTGCGGGGATGAGGTGTGGGTAGCGGAGAAATTCCAATCGAACCTGGAGATAGCTGGTTCTCCCCGAAATAGCTTTAGGGCTAGCCTTAAGTGTAAGAGTCTTGGAGGTAGAGCACTGATTGAACTAGGGGTCCTCATCGGATTACCGAATTCAGTCAAACTCCGAATGCCAATGACTTATCCTTAGGAGTCAGACTGCGAGTGATAAGATCCGTAGTCAAAGGGAAACAGCCCAGACCGCCAGCTAAGGTCCCAAAGTGTGTATTAAGTGGAAAAGGATGTGGAGTTGCTTAGACAACTAGGATGTTGGCTTAGAAGCAGCCACCATTTAAAGAGTGCGTAATAGCTCACTAGTCGAGTGACTCTGCGCCGAAAATGTACCGGGGCTAAATACACCACCGAAGCTGCGGATTGATACCTATGGTATCAGTGGTAGGGGAGCGTTCTAAGGGCAGTGAAGTCAGACCGTAAGGACTGGTGGAGCGCTTAGAAGTGAGAATGCCGGTATGAGTAGCGAAAGACGGGTGAGAATCCCGTCCACCGAATGCCTAAGGTTTCCTGAGGAAGGCTCGTCCGCTCAGGGTTAGTCAGGACCTAAGCCGAGGCCGACAGGCGTAGGCGATGGACAACAGGTTGATATTCCTGTACCACCTCTTTATCGTTTGAGCAATGGAGGGACGCAGAAGGATAGAAGAAGCGTGCGATTGGTTGTGCACGTCCAAGCAGTTAGGCTGATAAGTAGGCAAATCCGCTTATCGTGAAGGCTGAGCTGTGATGGGGAAGCTCCTTATGGAGCGAAGTCTTTGATTCCCCGCTGCCAAGAAAAGCTTCTAGCGAGATAAAAGGTGCCTGTACCGCAAACCGACACAGGTAGGCGAGGAGAGAATCCTAAGGTGTGCGAGAGAACTCTGGTTAAGGAACTCGGCAAAATGACCCCGTAACTTCGGGAGAAGGGGTGCTTTCTTAACGGAAAGCCGCAGTGAATAGGCCCAAGCGACTGTTTAGCAAAAACACAGGTCTCTGCGAAGCCGTAAGGCGAAGTATAGGGGCTGACACCTGCCCGGTGCTGGAAGGTTAAGGAGAGGGGTTAGCGCAAGCGAAGCTCTGAACTGAAGCCCCAGTAAACGGCGGCCGTAACTATAACGGTCCTAAGGTAGCGAAATTCCTTGTCGGGTAAGTTCCGACCCGCACGAAAGGTGTAACGATTTGGGCACTGTCTCAACCAGAGACTCGGTGAAATTATAGTACCTGTGAAGATGCAGGTTACCCGCGACAGGACGGAAAGACCCCGTGGAGCTTTACTGTAGCCTGATATTGAATTTTGGTACAGTTTGTACAGGATAGGCGGGAGCCATTGAAACCGGAGCGCTAGCTTCGGTGGAGGCGCTGGTGGGATACCGCCCTGACTGTATTGAAATTCTAACCTACGGGTCTCATCGACCCGGGAGACAGTGTCAGGTGGGCAGTTTGACTGGGGCGGTCGCCTCCTAAAGTGTAACGGAGGCGCCCAAAGGTTCCCTCAGAATGGTTGGAAATCATTCGTAGAGTGCAAAGGCATAAGGGAGCTTGACTGCGAGACCTACAAGTCGAGCAGGGACGAAAGTCGGGCTTAGTGATCCGGTGGTTCCGCATGGAAGGGCCATCGCTCAACGGATAAAAGCTACCCCGGGGATAACAGGCTTATCTCCCCAAGAGTCCACATCGACGGGGAGGTTTGGCACCTCGATGTCGGCTCATCGCATCCTGGGGCTGTAGTCGGTCCCAAGGGTTGGGCTGTTCGCCCATTAAAGCGGTACGCGAGCTGGGTTCAGAACGTCGTGAGACAGTTCGGTCCCTATCCGTCGTGGGCGCAGGAAATTTGAGAGGAGCTGTCCTTAGTACGAGAGGACCGGGATGGACGCACCGCTGGTGTACCAGTTGTTCTGCCAAGGGCATAGCTGGGTAGCTATGTGCGGAAGGGATAAGTGCTGAAAGCATCTAAGCATGAAGCCCCCTCAAGATGAGATTTCCCATAGCGTAAGCTAGTAAGATCCCTGAAAGATGATCAGGTTGATAGGTTCGAGGTGGAAGCATGGTGACATGTGGAGCTGACGAATACTAATAGATCGAGGACTTAACCATATAATATGAACGCTTATGTTATCTAGTTTTGAAGGAATATACCTTCATAAGTCTGGTAATGATGGCAGAGAGGTCACACCCGTTCCCATACCGAACACGGAAGTTAAGCTCTCTAGCGCCGATGGTAGTTGGGACCTTGTCCCTGTGAGAGTAGGACGTTGCCAGGCTTTTATATCGTCGCGGGGTGGAGCAGTACGGTAGCTCGTCGGGCTCATAACCCGAAGGTCGCAGGTTCAAATCCTGTCCCCGCAACCAATGGTCCCGTGGTGTAGTGGTTAACATGCCTGCCTGTCACGCAGGAGATCGCCGGTTCGACCCCGGTCGGGACCGCCATTTATACAAAGAAAAGAACGAAACAACTTGTTTCGTATTTTTTTATTTATTTAAAAAAACTTATAAAGACAGTCAATCTTATCCTTAGGAAAACTCCTAAGGTCTTTTTTATATATATAAATGCAAATTAAAACACCGGCATAAAACGCTTCTTTTTAGGTGGGAGAGAGCATCCGGGCCATGCATAGAAGCGGTCAGATCCTTTTCCTGCCCAGACATAGTGAAAACAAAGAGAGAAAACGAGTGCAGGTCACCTTTTGTTATCTATAGCCGCGGCTTATATGTCGAAAAATCAAAATGGATTTATATGATCAAAAATGAAACAAAGTGAAAAAAACTGTATAATAAAGAGCAGAGAATATTGCAAGTAAGGTAGGTGAAACCTTTGAATAGATATGAAATTATGACAACGTCTTCTGAAGAAACACAGGAACTATCAGAGAAGCTCGGGCAACTTGTTCAAGCGCAAGATGTACTTATTTTAGAAGGAGACCTAGGGGCGGGCAAGACAACATTCACGAAGGGTCTTGCAAAAGGGCTTGGTGTAAAGCGTGTTGTAAATAGTCCAACATTTAATATTATTAAAGAGTACAAAGGGCGACTACCGCTATATCATATGGACGTGTATCGTTTAGCGGAAAGTGAAGAAGACCTAGGATTTGATGAATATTTTTATGGTGAAGGCATAACAGTTGTAGAATGGGCGCATTTAATTGAGTCTTTCCTACCGACTTCACAGTTAAAGATTAGTTTATTTCATGAAGGTGATAATACAAGAAGAATTGTACTAGAGCCGAGTGGAGAACGTTATATTAGATTATGTGAGGAGCTATTACAAGATGAAAGTACTAGCAATTGATACTTCAAATTATGTAATGGGGGTTTCTCTTATTGATGGAAATACTGTTGTTGGAGAAATCATTACAAATTTAACAAAAAATCATTCTGTACGCCTTATGCCGGCTGTAGAACAGCTTTTGCAAGAGTGTAATGTAAAACCTAAAGATTTAAATAAAATTGTTGTAGCAGCTGGTCCTGGTTCGTATACAGGTGTTCGGATTGGAGTAACGGCAGCGAAAACATTAGCTTGGTCATTGCAAATTCCGATTGTGGGCGTGTCTAGCCTGGAAGTAGTAGCAGCAAACGGAGCGAATTTCCAAGGTGTTATTTGTCCATTATTTGATGGGCGCCGAGGACAAATTTATACAGGCTTGTATACATGTAAAGAGCAAAAGCTAATTTCTATAAAGGATGATCGAATCATTCTTATTGTAGATTGGTTACAGATGTTAAAAGATATGGGACAACCTGTTTTATTTATTGGAAATGATGTAGAACAACATAAAGAAACAATTGTAGAGCATTTGGGAGACTTAGCTATATTTGCTTCCTTTACAAAGAATAATCCAAGACCAAGTGAGTTAGCATTTTTAGGATTACAAAAAGAAGAACAAAGCGTACATACATTTGTTCCGAGCTATCTTCGTTTGGCAGAAGCAGAAACAAAATGGCTAGAAAGTCAAAGACAGTAGGGGTTAGAGCGATGGATATTACATTTCGAAAGATGACGACGGATGATATTGCGCAAATTGTTGCAATTGAAGAAGCGTCATTTACAACTCCTTGGACAGCCGACGCATTTTATCGTGAAATAACGACGAATGAATATGCACACTATGTTGTAATAGAAAAAAATGATGCGGTAATTGGATACTGTGGATTATGGATTATTATTGATGAATCACATATTACGAACATAGCCATTTTACCAGAATACCGTGGTCAAAAGCTTGGAGATGCTTTGTTAAAAGAAGTAATAAATCAAGCGAAGGAAATAGGAGCTAAGACGATGACCCTTGAAGTAAGAGTGTCAAATGAAGTAGCGAAAAAGTTATACAGAAAGTATGGATTCCAAAATGGTGGGATTCGTAAACGATACTATACAGACAATTATGAAGATGGTCTTGTAATGTGGGTGAATATATAATGGGAAAAAATACAATTATACTTGGTATTGAAACGAGCTGTGATGAAACAGCTGTAGCAGTTGTCAAAAATGGAACAGAAATAGTAGCAAATGTAGTGGCTTCACAAATTGAAAGTCATAAGCGTTTTGGCGGGGTTGTACCAGAAATCGCATCTCGTCATCATGTAGAACAAATCACAGTTGTATTAGAGGAAGCATTAAAAGAAGCGAACATCTCATTTGAAGATATTGATGCAATTGCTGTAACGGAAGGGCCGGGGTTAGTAGGTGCACTTTTAATTGGTGTAAATGCAGCAAAAGCGGTTGCTTTTGCTCATGATATTCCGCTCATCGGTGTTCATCATATCGCTGGACATATTTATGCAAATCGCTTAGTAAAAGAGTTACAGTTCCCGCTGTTGTCACTTGTTGTATCAGGAGGGCATACAGAGCTTGTTTATATGAAAGAACATGGTTCGTTTGAAGTAATCGGCGAGACGAGAGACGATGCTGCAGGAGAAGCATACGATAAAGTTGCACGTACGTTATCGATGCCGTATCCAGGTGGGCCACATATCGATCGTCTTGCTCATGAAGGAAAGCCAACGATTGATTTACCTCGTGCATGGCTCGAACCAGATTCTTATGACTTTAGCTTTAGTGGATTAAAATCAGCAGTTATCAACACTGTGCATAACGCAAAACAACGCGGGGAAGACATTGCACCAGAAGATTTAGCAGCTAGCTTCCAAGCGAGTGTAATAGATGTATTAGTAACGAAAGCAGCCCGTGCAGCAGAAGCGTATGATGTGAAACAAGTGCTCCTTGCTGGAGGTGTTGCAGCTAATAAAGGACTCCGTGCTCGTTTAGAGGAGGAGTTTGCAAAGAATGAAAATATTGAGCTAATCATTCCGCCATTATCTTTATGCACAGATAATGCAGCAATGATTGCAGCAGCTGGAACGATTGCATATGAACAAGGAAAGCGTGCGACATTGGCATTGAACGCAAATCCAGGATTAGATATTGAAGCATAGTTATACACAAAATTAACCACAACCTGTGGATAAAACCCATATTATCTGTTGATAATATGGGTTTTTATTGTGTATATAAAATGTGGATAGTTTTTATGTTAATTGTGGATAATGTGGAAAAGATATTTTATCCCCTCATAATATAAAGGTGGATATGTGTATAATGTTGTGGATAACTCAGAAGAAGTCGGACGTTCGACTAGGATATTCTTATGTATATTTTAGTTATACTGTATCTCTGATTTATCCCGCTATTTGCGGGCAGTAAAACCCCCACTGATTAAAGTTTCACTTTATAAAGTGGAACTATTACCGATAGCATATGGGGACATAGTAAACTGTTTTTGTGCCATATCGGGCATTGGACTTAAAAAAAAGGAGATGACTTTGAGTCATCTCCTTTTTTCTTCGTATATGAACGACAGAGGGCTTATACGTGTAATTCTTCCCATTCTGCCATATATTTTTCTAGTTGCTCTTGCATCGTTTGTTTGGCTGTTGTAATTTCGCTAGCGCGTTCGTAATCGGCATACACTTCCGGCAGACAAAGTTGATCTTCTAATTCTGTAATTTCTTCTTCTAGTTTCGCGATATTTTCTTCTAATTCTTCAATTTTTCGTGAGCGTTGACGTTCTAACTTTTTACGTTCTTTTTCCTCAAGGTAATTTATCTTTTCTTGAGCAATTTGTTTTTGGGCGGGTGCATTTGTTTCTAATTGTTCAAATTCTGCCCGTTCAAACATTTCATTTTTCTTTTCCACATAGTAATCGTAATCACCTAAATATTCCTGTGCACCATCTGCTGATAATTCAACGACTGTTGTCGTTACACGATTGATAAAATAGCGATCATGGGAGACAAATAAAAGAGTTCCTGGAAAATCGATTAAGGCATTTTCTAAAATTTCTTTGCTATTTAAATCGAGATGGTTCGTTGGCTCATCTAGAATGAGTAAATTGGACTTTTGCATCATTAATTTTGCTAGGGCCAATCTTGCCTTTTGTCCACCGCTTAGGGAAGAGACTGGTTTTAACACATCGTCTCCTGAGAATAAAAAGTTGCCGAGTAGGGTGCGAATCTCTTTTTCAGGTTGCATTGGATATTCATCCCAAAGCTCGTTCAGAACACGCTTTGATGATGTTAAGTTTGCCTGTTCTTGATCGTAGTATCCGATGGAGGCATTAGAACCGAAAGAAATGTCTCCACTTAATGTCTCGATTTTATTTACAAGTGACTTTAGTAATGTAGATTTCCCAATTCCGTTTGGTCCAACAAGTGCCACACTGTCTCCTCGTGTTAATCGTACATTGACATGTTCAATAATCGGTTCTTGATTATATCCAATGGAAACGTCTTTTACTTGTAGCACATCATTCCCACTTTGCTTTTCGATATCAAAATGAAAAGATGCTGATTTTGAATCACCTAATGGTTTGGTCATCAGTTCCATTCGTTCTAATTGTTTACGGCGACTTTGGGCACGCTTTGTTGTAGAAGCACGAGCAATATTTTTTTGGACAAAGTCCTCTAATTTTGCAACTTCGTCTTGCTGCTTTTCATAGCGCTTCATGTCCTGTTCATAGAGTGCGGCTTTTAAGTCTAAATATTTACTGTAGTTTCCGACGTAACGTCT
Source organism: Bacillus sp. DX3.1 (assembly GCF_030292155.1). Taxonomy (NCBI): domain Bacteria; kingdom Bacillati; phylum Bacillota; class Bacilli; order Caryophanales; family Bacillaceae; genus Bacillus; species Bacillus sp. DX3.1. Next base: position 277,338 of record NZ_CP128153.1, read on the forward strand.
ACTTTCTTTGTTAGAGATTTCATATACTTGTGTGACAAGTTTGTCTAAAAAGTAGCGATCATGGGAAACAATTAGAATAGCGCCCGGATAGCCTTGTAAGTATTGTTCTAGCCATGTTAGTGTATCAATGTCTAAATGGTTTGTCGGCTCGTCTAAAATAAGCAAGTCTGGTTTTGTTAATAGCAATTTACCAAGAGCTAACCGCGTTTTTTGACCACCGCTTAATGTGGAAATCGTTGTTCCATGCGTTTCTGCTGGAAAACCAAGGCCGCTTAAAATAGAGCGAATATCCGCTTCGTATTGATAACCGCCTTTATCTTTATAATCCAGTTGCAATTGATCATAGTCAGCGAGCAATTTTTCATATGTAGTAGCGTTTGAGAAGTTTTCTTTCTTACCCATTTCTTGCTCTAACCTTCGAAGTTCTTTTTCCATGTGTTGTAGATGCGTAAAGACAGTTAATAATTCATCCCAAATGGTCAATGAAGTTTCTAAACCGGTATTCTGGGCTAAATAACCGATGGAAACGTCTTTTGGTTTTATAATTTCACCATCGTCGTGAGAAAGTTCCCCTGCAATAATTTTTAATAGTGTAGATTTTCCAGCTCCATTTCGGCCGACAAGGGCGATGCGATCTCTTGTTTGTACTTCAAGTTTAATGTTTGCAAGGATTGTTTCGGCACCGTACAATTTAGAAAGTCCGTTTACTTGTAATAAAATCAATTTTTTCACCTCAAATAATTTCTTAACTTTGCCATGTTATATTTCTCAATCATACTAAAAATAGTGTATAGTTTAAAATAAAGAGAGAAGTCTCTCTCTATTATACAAGGAAAGTCTTAAGTGCTAAACTTCTGTATTTGTTCAAATTACATGAACAGAGATAGGAGGAGAGGAGTGGTTTTATGGATCAGCAAAAGATTCCACAGGCGACTGCCAAACGATTGCCTCTATACTATCGATTTATCCAAAACTTATCCCTTTCTGGTAAGCAACGTGTATCATCTGCGGAATTAAGTGAAGCGGTGAAGGTAGACTCCGCAACAATTCGTAGAGATTTTTCATATTTTGGGGCGTTGGGAAAAAAAGGGTACGGCTATAATGTGAATTATTTACTGTCGTTTTTCCGAGAAACGCTTGATCAAGATGATATAACACGTGTAGCACTTATTGGAGTGGGTAATTTAGGGACCGCTTTCTTACATTACAATTTCACGAAAAATAATAATACAAAAATTGAAATGGCTTTTGATGTAAATGAAGAGAAAGTTGGAAAAGAAATCGGAGGAATTCCTGTATATCATTTGGATGAACTTGAAGAACGTTTGAAAGATGATATACAAGTGGCAATATTAACAGTACCTGCTACTGTTGCACAAGCTGTGGCAGATCGATTAGCTCATACAAACGTACATGGAGTTTTGAATTTCACACCAGCACGGTTAAATGTATCAGAGAATATAAGGATTCATCATATTGATTTAGCTGTAGAATTACAAACGCTGGTTTACTTTTTGAAAAATTATCCACAATAAAAACGCAGGGGAAATCCCCCTGCGTTTTTATTGTTCTTTTTTTGTTTTCGTTTTGAATTTTACTAAGATAAGGCGAAGTGCTAAATTAAAATCTATTGTCGCCATACCAGCAAGCAGTAGCGTATAAAAATTCCAGATTGTATCTTCAACATTAATAATTGCTAAGTATGTAAAAATACATCCAAGAAGGAAATACAGTGCTGCCATGAACAATGGTGAGTTCCTCATATTTAAAATCCTCCGATAAATCCTTGCATTTTTTCTGCTTCTTTTATCATTTCTTGTATTTGCTCATTACTTAATGCGACTTGAAATAGTGCAACTAATGTATTCATGGCAACGTGAGCCATGATGGGAACGATAATTCGTTTTGTTTTCACGTATAAGAAGGCGAAAACAAGACCCATAGCAGTGTATACCAATAGGTGCGTAAAATCAAAGTGGATAGCTGCGAATACAAGTGAACTAATGATAGCTGCGATAAAGAAATTAAACCTTTTATACAGTGTGCCAAATAAGATCTTTCTAAAGACAATTTCCTCTAAAATAGGACCTAGTATAGATACAACAATGAGGAACCAAGGAGTGGTCCTTGCTATTTCCATTAAACGCTCTGTATTCTCAGAGCCTGGCTTAATACCTAACAAACGCATTTCGATCGTACCAGCAATCGTTTGAGAAAAGAAAGCTAAAAAGAATCCGATAAAGATCCAACCAATTGTTGCGGGAATACTTGCGCGTTTTGTATCTAAACGGCTTTCGCGAATATCCGTTCTGAGTAACCACAGTACAATGCATAATGCAATGAGAAAGCTAATAATTGCCCAGTGGCCAGTCATAAGTTGTATTTTTTCATCTCGTGTTAAACCGCTATTATTGTACAGTCCGGTTTTTAAAAGTAGCGGTAATCCAATAACACCTGATAATTGCATGAGAATATATGTAACTATAATCCACCAATACTGTTTCTTCAAATTGGTTAACCATCCTTTCTAGCCCTTATGTTATGAAATAAGGCAGGATAACATGTAAACATCCAGCCAGGAGTACAGAATAACCGTGTGTTTTATTATTTTTTTGTAAATCTTTGCTTGAAAATGAAATAGGAAACAGGAAAAAGCTGTATCTATAGAGAAAACAACTTATGGCATCTTTCTTATTGTAACATACGAGAAGCGGAAAAGCCGATGCAATATAAAGTGAGCTAAGGCTCGACTATGTGATAATCATTCGGTAGAAAAAGCCTGTATATTGATTTGCAAAAAATTATGATTTTTTTACTTGCAAAAGAAATTTAGATTATTTATTATTATAAGTGTGTTAGCACTCGGAGCTACTGAGTGCTAATAAAGAAAATTTACATAAAAAAATGAGGAGGTTATTGTTCATGCTAAAGCCATTAGGTGATCGCGTTGTAATTGAGCTTGTTCAAGCAGAAGAAAAAACAGCAAGTGGTATTGTATTACCAGACACTGCAAAAGAAAAACCACAAGAGGGTAAAATCATTGCAGTAGGTACTGGTCGTGTGCTTGAAAATGGTGAGCGTGTTGCTTTAGAGGTAGCAGCAGGCGATCTTATCATCTTCTCAAAATATGCAGGTACTGAAGTGAAATACGAAGGTGCAGACTACTTGATTTTACGTGAAAGTGACATTTTAGCAATTATTGGTTAATTATATACATTTTTAAAAATCCAAGGGGGTCAAAAATTATGGCAAAAGATATTAAATTTAGTGAAGAAGCACGTCGTTCGATGCTTCGCGGTGTCGACACTCTTGCAAATGCAGTAAAAGTAACGCTTGGACCAAAAGGTCGCAATGTTGTACTTGAGAAAAAATTTGGTTCACCACTTATTACAAATGATGGTGTAACAATTGCAAAAGAAATCGAATTAGAAGACGCATTCGAAAACATGGGTGCGAAATTAGTAGCAGAAGTTGCTAGTAAAACAAATGATGTAGCTGGTGACGGAACAACAACTGCAACTGTATTAGCGCAAGCAATGATTCTTGAAGGCTTAAAAAACGTAACAGCTGGTGCAAACCCAATGGGTCTTCGTAAAGGGATCGAAAAGGCTGTTGTTGCAGCAATTGAAGAATTAAAAACAATCTCTAAACCAATCGAAGGTAAATCTTCTATCGCACAAGTAGCTGCTATTTCATCTGCTGACGAAGAAGTAGGTCAATTAATTGCAGAAGCAATGGAACGCGTTGGTAACGATGGCGTTATTACATTAGAAGAATCTAAAGGCTTCACAACAGAATTAGATGTAGTAGAAGGTATGCAATTCGATCGTGGATATGCATCTCCTTACATGATTACTGATTCTGACAAAATGGAAGCAGTTCTTGATAATCCATTTATTTTAATCACTGACAAAAAAATCGCTAACATTCAAGAGATTTTACCAGTGTTAGAGCAAGTGGTACAACAAGGTAAACCACTTCTTATCATTGCGGAAGATGTAGAAGGCGAAGCATTAGCTACATTAGTAGTGAACAAACTTCGTGGTACATTCAATGTAGTAGCTGTAAAAGCTCCTGGATTTGGTGACCGTCGTAAAGCAATGCTAGAAGATATCGCGATCTTAACTGGTGGCGAAGTGATCACTGAAGAATTAGGACGTGATTTAAAATCTGCTACTATTGCATCTTTAGGCCGCGCTGGCAAAATTGTTGTAACGAAAGAAAATACAACAGTTGTTGAAGGTGTAGGTAGCACAGAACAAATCGAAGCTCGCATTGGTCAAATCCGTGCGCAATTAGAAGAAACAACTTCTGAGTTCGATCGTGAAAAATTACAAGAACGTCTTGCTAAACTTGCAGGCGGTGTAGCTGTAATTAAAGTTGGTGCAGCAACTGAAACTGAATTAAAAGAGCGTAAACTTCGCATTGAAGATGCTCTTAACTCAACTCGTGCAGCAGTAGAAGAAGGTATTGTTGCAGGTGGTGGTACTGCACTTATGAACGTATATACAAAAGTAGCTGGTCTAGCAGCTGATGGCGACGAAGCAACAGGTATTAACATTGTACTTCGTGCATTAGAAGAGCCAGTTCGTCAAATCGCAATCAACGCTGGTCTAGAAGGTTCTGTAGTTGTAGAACGCTTAAAAGGTGAAAAAGTAGGCGTAGGCTTCAACGCAGCAACTGGTACTTGGGTAAACATGCTTGAGTCTGGTATCGTAGATCCAACAAAAGTAACTCGTTCAGCACTTCAAAACGCAGCATCTGTTGCAGCAATGTTCTTAACAACTGAAGCAGTTGTTGCTGACAAACCAGAACCTAATGGTCCTGCAATGCCTGATATGGGCGGCATGGGCATGGGCGGTATGGGCGGCATGATGTAATAAAGCTTTATAAGCCTTGATATACAAAGGCTTATAAACCTTCGCACAATCTTTAATGTCCGAAAAATTGACCGATGTTAATTAATGAGATTTTAGAGAGGTCTTTCATTAAGTCAGTGAACTTAATGGAAGCCTCTTTTTTTATGTCTATCTTCTCGACTACTCCTTCTTCACGTAGTACTGCTTTTATCTGTTCCTCAACTACTATCGTGAAAACAAAACCCTCTTATTCGAAGAAGTGTTGGGCATATTAAAGCGCTTTTCTAACCTTTTTACACCAAGTCACTGAGATTTGTTTGCCCTCGTTTCAAATAAATTGGGAATTTGTAGACAGTATAGTAGGGCAAACTCTGCTGTTTTTAAAGGAGATGTACTAAGAGGGGGAAGTATTAATTCTATTGCTAAATCTCTCAAAACGAGTACTGAAATGATTACTTTTTGGGTGGGAAAATATCATTATCATGGGCTGGAAGCTTTAAAGAAAAGCTATACAAGTTTCTCCCTTGAAGATAAACTAAACATAATTAATTATATGAACGAGAATGGGTTGTCTCCTTTAGAAACTGCAGTGCAGTTCAATTTATCTTCTCCAGGCATGATTCGAAAATGGCGAAGTAGTTTTAGGAACGATGGTATAGACGCCGAAAATGGGGGGGTATAAAAGTATGAAAGCAGTAATGGATCAAAGGAAATGGCATTGGTTGGACTATTTTCTATTTCTCATTCGTACGATATGGATTACTTCTAATGGCTACTTGATATTCGTTAGTACGACAGGTTCGGAAAAGTGGGTTTTACTTTTATGGGCTAGTTGTTCTTATATAATACCCCATCTATTTTATCGGCCTGGGCTTATAAAATTCCAATATTATTTAATTGCCGAGGTGTTGTTAACGGGTTCTCTGTTTATTTACTTATCCAGTCAATATGAAATATCAGAGACTTACAGTTTTTTATTCGTGCCTATCCTTACTGTTGCTTATGCTTGTCAAGTTAAGCCGTTAATTTGGTTAGGACCTTTCTTATACATCTCAATTTTTTTAGCTGGTACATGGGCCGGCAATCTCTTCACTGATAAGGATATCTTTGCACGCTTTGTTGACACAACTATTTTTTATGGTATTGGGTTATATTTAGGAAGGAAGACCATTGTCAATAACGCTAATAAAGAGTTAATTGCCTCTATTGAGGAAAAAAACAGGGATTTGGAATATTACTCAAAAAAGATTGAGGAACTGACGATTAAGGAAGAACGAAATAGAGTTTCACAAGATTTGCATGATACAGTAGGCCATATTTTCACATCGGTCATAACAAGTTTAGATGCCCTTCCTTTTCTATATCAGGCAGATAAAAAAGAAGCAGAAAAAAGTATAAAAGAGATTTCAGATTTAGCACGAAATGGATTGAACGATGTGAGAAAAACAATTCACCAGATGTCGCCAACGAATCATCAAACGCTTGTTGAATCGGTGAAAGAATTGATTGTTGATTTTATGAAACATACATCAACGGATATAAAACTGAATGTCGAAGGGGAAGTGACCAAAGTCGGTGAAAGGATAAAGTTTGCCATTATTCGTTGTATACAAGAAGGACTTACAAATGCGAAAAGACATGGTCAGGCAACTTTTATTAAAGTAAATATTTCGTTTGAACAAGAAGAATTGATTGTTCTTATTGAAGATAATGGAAATGGTTGTAATGAATTGAATTTAGGGTTTGGCTTACGCTCAATGAAAGATCGAATATCGGCATTAGCGGGTACAGTTAACTTTTATTCTAAATTGAATAATGGTATGAGGATAACGTGTAACATACCTATGGCAAAGGAAGTGTAATTATAATGATTAAAGCGGCAATAGTTGAAGATCAAGAGATTTTAAGAAAAAGCTTAAAAATTGTGATTGAAAGTATTTCTGACATTGAGATTGTTGGAACTGCGGAAAATGGAGAAAAGGCAATTGCTTTATGCGAAAGGGAAAACCTTGATATTCTTTTAATGGATATTCAAATGCCGGTGATGGATGGTGTAAAGGCGACAGATGAAATTAAAAAACGTTGGCCCAATATAAAAGTTATAATACTTACTACTTTTCAAGATGTTACACACGTTTTGAATGCCTTAAATGCTGGTGCAGAGGGTTATATATTAAAGGCTGTTGATCCTGAATTTTTAGTTCAAGGAATTAAAATGGTGTATCACGGAGGTTCCCTCATTCCTCAACAATTAGCAAAAGAGGTGTTTGGTCAGATACAATCAAATAATAACGAACACTCGGAACAACTTGACCATAACTCTATGAATCATCCATATGATTTAAATAATCAAGAATTAAAAGTTTTAAAATGTTTAACTCAAGGATTATCCAATAAAGACATTTCAGAAAAGATGTTTCTTTCAGTGGGAACTGTGAAAAATTATATTTCTACCATTTATTCGAAATTAAATGTAAAAAACAGATCTTCTGCTATTATTAAAGCAATGGAAGAGAGTCTTATAGAAGATAAGAAACATTGAAGTAAGAGAGTGTAGACAAAGTTAAATCGACTTTGTCTACACTCTTTTTTAATTGCAACGAACTGGAACGTTATTTTGAATTTGTTTACTCCATGGGCAATTCATAAGGTCCATCATTCACAAAATCTCACGGTGGATCGTCTTTTAGATTTTCGCTATAAAAGAGGGCATCAATAGCTTTTCAATAGCCACTTATTTTTGAAGAAGTATATATATTAGCCAATGGTCATAATTTGTCATTTTTTTAAAAAATAGTTATGACTTATTAATGACTTACCGGCACTACAGTATATTACCTTTCATTTGTAGAGTAGAAGTATGAAATATGAAATGAAATTTAGAAAGGAGGTAAAAAAATGCATGCTCAAATCCATTGCAACTTGCAAACTGTACCCGTCTTGAAGTAAATAATGCAGTGTTTATTTTTGATGAAGTTGGAGAAGACGTAAATAAAGATACTTTAAAAGGTAATGGTAGTAGCGAAGGTGGAGCATTATTAAATAAAGATACAACAATTAAACTTACTGTAAAATGGGGAGAAAATGAAGAACATATGGAATTAAAAAATAAATAATATTCTAATTTTCTTTTTCAAGAAATGGGCGCTTTAGTGCGATAAGGATTTCCAAAATAATCAATATCCATCACATTAAATAAGAGCATGTTTTGATCAATCATATATTTGGATTGCATTAAGCAGAAAGGAATTAGATGAAAAATATAAAGAAATTAATAAAATGTATCGGAGTAATTATTATAATACTACTAATCATAGCACTTTTTTTTCCTACATGGACTCCGCATATAAAAGGTGATAACAGTATAAGTGTATTAGAACAAGTAGAGATAAATGGAAGTGGTCATGAAATTATGATACGTGGTAATGATAAGGATAATCCAGTTATTATTTTTGTACATGGAGGACCTGGAAGTTCGGAAATACCGTATGCCGATAAATACCAAGACTTATTGGAAACCAATTTTACGGTTGTTAATTACGACCAAAGAGCAAGTGGAAAATCATATCATTTTTTTGAGGACTATTCTAATCTTTCATCAGACTTACTGGTGGAGGACTTATTGGCTATGACGGATTATATATCAGAACGTCTTGGAAAAGAAAAGGTAATACTAATTGGCCATTCTTATGGTACATATATTGGAATGCAAGCTGCCTATAAAGCTCCTGAAAAATATGAAGCATATATTGGTATTGGACAGATGAGTGATACAGTAGAAAGCGAGATTGACAGTTTGAACTACGTTATTAATCAGGCTCAAAATGTTGGCAATACGGATGATGTTTTATATTTACAAGGGTTAACTGAAAAAATCAAAAATGGCGATACGTATACTCCACGAAATTATGTTATGAAATATGGTGGGACTTCAAGACTTATTGATAACCCCGATGATAATAACATAGGTATGTTATTCAGTAGTGAGTATAACTTATTAGATGTAATCCGTTATAACTATGGGTTATCCTATTCTCAAAAGATTTTGTTAAAGAAAGATTTAAAAAATCCATTACTTACTATAGTAACAAAACTTAAATTACCGTTCTATTTTATCATGGGTAAATATGACTATAATACTTCATCTAATGCAGCAAAAAAATATTTTGATATGATTGAAGCCAATAAAAAAGAATTTATTGCTTTTGAGCAATCAGCTCATTATCCACAATTTGAAGAGAAGGAAAAATTTTATAAATGGATGTGCGATACATTTATAAAATAAAAATAAATAAATAGGATAGCTTTTTTCTTACCTTGAAAGAGAGATTGTAAAGAATTGTACTTAAGCTAACGGAGGCTTTAGTGAAAGAAGAATTAATTGATTTTAAGATTGAGATCATGTTTTAGTTATTCCATTATAGGGTGGCTTTATTAAAATTACTGAGAAGTCATCGGTAATGAGGGTTTCTGATGATTTACCGAACTTGTAGTGAGAAAGGAAAAAAGCACGATTGAGAGAAGGCCGATTTTAAGAGGGAAATAATTTCTGTAGAATTTTGTCGCTTTCTCTCTTGACCGTATTGATACTTCATTGTTAGAATCTAGGAAGATAATATAAAGCAATCCTTCATATATCCTCAATGATATGGTTTGAGAGTCTCTACCGGGTTACCGTAAACAACCTGACTATGAAGGCAGTGCGTCTTATATTTATAAAGGACGGATTTGTACCTTTATAAAGCCAGACCCCTGCCTTTTCTTTGTTATGAGACTGAGGGCAGAGGACTGGCTTTTTTTATTATATTGGTAATGCTTTTTGCCAAATTGGTGAAAATATTTATATACAGAACTAACGTTGGGGTGATTATTTTGAAAAAACAGCACGATACGATTATCGTTTTAGATTTTGGGAGTCAGTACAATCAGTTAATTGCACGTCGCATTCGTGAGTTCAGTGTATACAGTGAACTTCATCCGCATACAATTACTGCAGAAGAAATTAAAGCAATGAATCCAAAAGGGATTATTTTCTCTGGTGGACCGAATAGTGTATATGGTGAAAATGCATTCCACTGTGATGAAAAAATCTTTGAGTTAGGCTTACCGATCTTTGGTATTTGCTACGGTATGCAGTTAATGACAAAACATTTTGGTGGAAAAGTAGAACGTGCAAACCATCGTGAGTACGGAAAAGCAGTTCTAAAAGTAGAGAATGAATCTAAATTATATGCAAATCTTCCAGAAGAGCAAGTTGTATGGATGAGCCATGGTGACTTAGTAACAGGTTTACCAGAAGGCTTCGTAGTAGACGCAACAAGTGATTCTTGTCCGATTGCAGGGATGAGTAATAAAGAGCAAAACTTATACGGTGTACAATTCCATCCAGAGGTACGTCACTCTGAGCATGGTAATGATTTAATTAAGAACTTCGTCTTTGGTGTATGTGGTTGTTCTGAAGGCTGGAATATGGAAAACTTCATTGAAGTAGAAGTAGAAAAAATTCGTGAGACAGTTGGCGATAAAAAAGTATTATGCGCACTTAGTGGCGGTGTAGACTCTTCTGTTGTAGCTGTATTAATTCATAAAGCAATCGGCGATCAGTTAACATGTATTTTCGTTGATCACGGCTTACTTCGTAAAGGAGAAGCTGAAGGTGTTATGAAAACATTTAGCGAAGGCTTCCATATGAACGTTATTAAAGTGGATGCAAAAGAGCGTTTCATGAACAAATTAAAAGGTGTCGAAGATCCAGAACAAAAACGTAAAATCATCGGTAACGAATTTATCTATGTATTTGATGATGAAGCATCCAAGTTAAAAGGAATGGACTTCTTAGCACAAGGTACACTGTACACGGACATCGTTGAAAGTGGTACAGCAACTGCACAAACAATTAAATCTCACCATAACGTTGGTGGACTTCCAGAAGATATGCAATTCAAGTTAATCGAACCATTAAACACGTTATTTAAAGATGAAGTACGTGTATTAGGATCTGAACTTGGAATTTCAGATGATATCGTATGGCGCCAACCGTTCCCAGGTCCAGGACTTGGTATTCGTGTGTTAGGTGAAATTACAGAAGAAAAATTAGAAATCGTTCGTGAATCAGATGCGATTTTACGTGAAGAGATCTTAAAGGCAGGCCTAGAGCGTGAAATTTGGCAATACTTCACTGCACTTCCTGGTATGCGCAGTGTAGGTGTTATGGGTGATGAGCGTACGTATGATTACACAGTAGGTATTCGTGCGGTAACATCTATCGATGGTATGACAGCAGACTGGGCACGTATCCCTTGGGACGTATTAGAGAAAATCTCAGTACGTATTGTAAACGAAGTAAAACACGTTAACCGTATCGTGTATGATGTAACGAGTAAGCCACCTGCAACAATTGAGTGGGAATAAAGAAGGTTTTATAATGTAGAAGACGATTCACCTATGCTTTCATGTATAGGTGAATCGTCTTTTTTTGTATTTATACGAACGAAAAATGGTTTTAATGAAAAAACGTTCGTTTTTAGATTGACATATCTATGTGTGTGAGTTAATATGAGTATGTAATTGATACGAAAAATGAATATTATAGCCGTCGTATAATATCGGGGATATGGCCCGAAAGTTTCTACCTAGCTACCGTAAATGGCTTGACTACGAGGCGTTTTAATAAAGGTAAGGGACAATTGCCTTTGTTTACAGACGCTTCCATGTATATGCAATGGAGGCCTTTTTTATTTTTATTGATAAAAGAGGGGCTAGTTAGCAATAATACGACGAGTACTCATATAACGGAGGAAACATAGAATGAAACGCTATTTTCAGTTCGATGAGCTTGGCACAAATTACAAAACAGAGTTCATTGCAGGACTAACAACCTTTTTATCTATGGCATACATTTTGTTTGTCAATCCTGCAACGCTTTCGTTAGGAAATGTTAAGGGCTTACCGGCAGGAACAGGAATGGATCCAGGCGCTGTGTTTGTTGCAACGGCTTTAGCAGCAGCAATTGGATCACTCATTATGGGGATTTTTGCAAAGTATCCAATCGCATTAGCACCGGGAATGGGAATTAACGCATTCTTTGCTTATACAGCAGTGTTAACGATGGGGATTCCGTGGCAAACAGCAATTGCCGGAACATTAATGTCAGGTATTATCTTTATTATTCTTACAGCTTCCGGCATTCGTGAAAAAATTATTAATGCCATTCCTGTAGAATTGAAATTTGCAGTAGCAGCTGGTATTGGTTTATTTATCGCTTTTCTTGGTTTTCAAAATGCTGGAATTATTGTAAAGAATGATGCGGTCCTTGTTGGATTAGGGGATTTAACAAAGGGTACAACATTACTTGCGATTTTCGGTGTAGTGACTACGATCATTTTAATGCTTAAAAAAATAAATGGTGCAGTTTTCTATGGGATGATTCTTACAGCCATTCTTGGTGTGGTAACAGGACTAATTGATACACCAAAATCTGTTGTTGGTGCAATTCCGAGCTTAGAACCAACGTTCGGGGTAGCGTTAAACCATTTCGGAGATATTTTCACTGTTCAAATGGGGATTGTTATTATAACGTTCTTCTTCATCGATTTCTTTGATACAGCTGGTACACTTGTAGCGGTTGCGAATCAAGCGGGATTAATGAAAAATAATAAATTACCACGTGCAGGAAAAGCGTTATTTGCAGATGCAATTGCAACTGTAATCGGTGCGATTCTTGGTACATCTACGACAACGTCTTATATTGAATCGTCTGCAGGGGTAGCAGCGGGGGGACGTTCTGGCTTTACAGCGGTCGTAACGGCAGGATTTTTCTTATTAGCACTTTTCTTTTCACCGTTATTAAGTGTCGTAACACCTGCTGTAACGGCACCGGCTTTAATTATTGTAGGGATTTTGATGGTATCATCACTAGGGGAAATTGATTGGAAGAAATTAGAGATTGCAGTACCGGCATTCTTTACGATTATTTCAATGCCGCTTACGTACAGTATTGCAACGGGGATTGCAATTGGCTTTATCTTTTATCCGATTACAATGTTTGTAAGTGGTCGTCGTAAAGAGATTCATCCAATTATGTACGTGCTGGGAGTTTTATTCGTACTTTACTTTATTTACGTTCGAAGATAAAAAGGGGTTTTGAAAGGTCTAGACTAGGGGAGTCTAGACCTTTTTTGCGTCTTCAGAAAATCTTAAGGATTTCGCAGCGTTTTTCTTCAGAAGTTTTTTTATAATAGAGAGTAGGGATTTTAAAGTTGTGGGGGAGATACTGTGGGACGAGAAACCATATTGGTTGTAGATGATGAAAAGGAAATACGGGATTTAATTACTATCTATTTAAAAAATGAAGGATATGAAGTATTGCAAGCAGGGGATGGAGCAGAGGGATTAACTATATTGGAGAAAAATGAAGTGCATTTAGTTGTACTAGATATTATGATGCCGAAAGTAGATGGTATTCATATGTGTATGAAAGTAAGGGAAGTAGCAGAGATGCCTATTATTATGTTGTCTGCTAAAACGCAAGATATGGATAAAATTTTAGGGTTAACAACAGGAGCGGATGATTACATAACGAAGCCGTTTAACCCGTTGGAACTGATAGCTCGTATTAAATCGCAGTTGCGTCGATATATGAAAATGAATGGATTCGTTGTCCAAAGCGAAAATGAAATTGAAATTGGAGATATGAAGATGAATGTAGCGACACACGAAGTGATCGTTATGGATGAAGAGGTGAAATTAACACCACGAGAGTTTTCTATTCTAGAGTTGCTCGTCCGTAACCCTGGTATGGTATTTAGTGCAGAGCAAATTTACGAAAAGGTTTGGAATGAAAGATCCTTTCAATCTGATAATACTGTCATGGTACATATTCGGAAAATCCGTGAGAAGGTAGAAGGAAATCCTAGAAAGCCGCGCTATATAAAGACGGTGTGGGGAGTGGGGTATAAGATTGAGAAAGATATTTAAGCCGTTTACCTATATGTATAAGAAGATAAGAGGATTGATTAAAAGGATAGTAAAGAGTGTTCGACGGAGTATAAGAATCCAGCTTATTACTACTTTTGTTGCTTGTGCGTTATTAGGGCTTTTTGCATCGACGAAGATAGTAGCACCTGTTTTTGAGGATGTAAATCGATATGCCCAAATTGATTATAGAGAAGGTATGGAGCAAATTAATTCTAAAGCTCAAAGTACAGCAGAAATGCTGGTTACGGAAAATAAGTTAGAGGCTTTACAAAATATGATAGATACAGAAAATCAAAACTTAGAACAAGGGCATGAAGGTTTCAAAATATTAATTACAGATGAAAGTGGTAAGGTTCTGTATAAAACGAAGCAGGCACAAGAAGAACAAATTAATTTGCATAATACAATTCGCAATGTGACATCATTTGCTATCGATTATTCACATAATAATAATGATATTGAAGGATTAAGAAAAGAATTTATCACTTTTTCACCTATTACAATTGAAGATAAGAACTTATATATGTTTGTGAGTGGAATTCCTCAAGGAGAGGTAGTGTATTACAAAGTAGAAGGACCATTTCCATTTTTAATTGGTGTCCTCGTATTTATTTTCTCTTTCTTCTATATAACAAAACGAAAGATGAAACAAATTGAAGCGATGGCTCAAGGGGTAAAAGAGATAGAAAAAGGAAATTTAGCGTATCGTATCGAGAAAAAAGGGGAAGACGAAATCGCTGCATTGACGGAGAATATTAATAATATGGCAGAAGAGCTTATGATTAATATTGAAAAGGAACGTAAGTTAGAAAAGCAGAAAAATGAGCTCATTACAAATGTATCGCACGATTTGCGTACACCGCTTACTTCTATTATGGGGTATTTACGATTGCTCCGTGATTCTAAATATGAAAATAAAGAACAACATGATGAGTATATGAGGATTGCTTTTGTAAAGTCCGAGCAGTTAAAGAATTTAATAGAAGATTTATTTGAGTATACAAAGTTAACGAATGAAAATATTGTATTAGAAAAACAAGAGGTATGTATGAATGAACTTCTTGATCAATTAATAGAAGAATTAGTTCCACAAGCAGAAGAACATGGTCTTGTGTTTGTTAAAAAGTTTCCTGAAGAACGTGCGTATGCTGCTATTGATTCGGAAAAAATGGTTCGTGTATTTGAAAACTTATTAATGAATGCTATTAAATATAGTCAAGATGATGGGGAGATTAAAGTTTTCCTCCAAAGGCAGCGCCGCAATATCCAAATCACTGTTGCAAATCATAGTGAAGAGTTTACGAAAGAAGAGTTAGAGAATTTATTTGAGCGTTTTTATAAAAAGGATCAATCGAGAAGTAGAGTGACAGAAGGTTCAGGACTTGGTCTTGCGATTGCGAAAAGCATTGTTGAGTTACAAGGTGGAGAAATTCGAGCAGAATATGAAGATGGGATTGTTCAATTTATTGTCTCGTTACCAATTATAGAAGAAAAATAAATAGAGGCAAATTCACAGTGAAGAAAGGCTTGCTTATAGAGAGTGAGTCTTTCTTTATATTTTTTCAGAAAAACATATTGACGTTTGTGACTGGGAGGTGTAGTATTATACGAGTCGCTGATGCAACAGAGCAGAAAGCGAAGAAACGAAATAAAAAACTTAGTTGACATTGAAACATGAAAATGTTAACATAAGGGAGTCGCAAATGAGCGACAAACAAGTTCTTTGAAAACTGAACGAAACAAACAACGTGCAACGTCAATTTTTATTTTTATGATGCTAGACAAACTAACTTTATTGGAGAGTTTGATCCTGGCTCAGGATGAACGCTGGCGGCGTGCCTAATACATGCAAGTCGAGCGAATGGATTAAGAGCTTGCTCTTATGAAGTTAGCGGCGGACGGGTGAGTAACACGTGGGTAACCTGCCTACAAGACTGGGATAACTCCGGGAAACCGGGGCTAATACCGGATAACATTTTGCACTGCATGGTGCGAAATTGAAAGGCGGCTTCGGCTGTCACTTGTAGATGGACCTGCGTCGCATTAGCTAGTTGGTGAGGTAACGGCTCACCAAGGCAACGATGCGTAGCCGACCTGAGAGGGTGATCGGCCACACTGGGACTGAGACACGGCCCAGACTCCTACGGGAGGCAGCAGTAGGGAATCTTCCGCAATGGACGAAAGTCTGACGGAGCAACGCCGCGTGAGTGATGAAGGCTTTCGGGTCGTAAAACTCTGTTGTTAGGGAAGAACAAGTGCTAGTTGAATAAGCTGGCACCTTGACGGTACCTAACCAGAAAGCCACGGCTAACTACGTGCCAGCAGCCGCGGTAATACGTAGGTGGCAAGCGTTATCCGGAATTATTGGGCGTAAAGCGCGCGCAGGTGGTTTCTTAAGTCTGATGTGAAAGCCCACGGCTCAACCGTGGAGGGTCATTGGAAACTGGGAGACTTGAGTGCAGAAGAGGAAAGTGGAATTCCATGTGTAGCGGTGAAATGCGTAGAGATATGGAGGAACACCAGTGGCGAAGGCGACTTTCTGGTCTGTAACTGACACTGAGGCGCGAAAGCGTGGGGAGCAAACAGGATTAGATACCCTGGTAGTCCACGCCGTAAACGATGAGTGCTAAGTGTTAGAGGGTTTCCGCCCTTTAGTGCTGAAGTTAACGCATTAAGCACTCCGCCTGGGGAGTACGGCCGCAAGGCTGAAACTCAAAGGAATTGACGGGGGCCCGCACAAGCGGTGGAGCATGTGGTTTAATTCGAAGCAACGCGAAGAACCTTACCAGGTCTTGACATCCTTTGAAAACCCTAGAGATAGGGCTTCCCCTTCGGGGGCAAAGTGACAGGTGGTGCATGGTTGTCGTCAGCTCGTGTCGTGAGATGTTGGGTTAAGTCCCGCAACGAGCGCAACCCTTGATCTTAGTTGCCAGCATTTAGTTGGGCACTCTAAGGTGACTGCCGGTGACAAACCGGAGGAAGGTGGGGATGACGTCAAATCATCATGCCCCTTATGACCTGGGCTACACACGTGCTACAATGGACGGTACAAAGAGCTGCAAGACCGCGAGGTGGAGCTAATCTCATAAAACCGTTCTCAGTTCGGATTGTAGGCTGCAACTCGCCTACATGAAGCTGGAATCGCTAGTAATCGCGGATCAGCATGCCGCGGTGAATACGTTCCCGGGCCTTGTACACACCGCCCGTCACACCACGAGAGTTTGTAACACCCGAAGTCGGTGGGGTAACCTTTATGGAGCCAGCCGCCTAAGGTGGGACAGATGATTGGGGTGAAGTCGTAACAAGGTAGCCGTATCGGAAGGTGCGGCTGGATCACCTCCTTTCTATGGAGAATTGATGAACGCAGTTCATCAATATACGTTGACTTGTTTCGTTTCGTTCAGTTTTGAGAGAACTAAATCTCTCGAAATGTATGTTCTTTGAAAACTAGATAACAGTGTAGCTCATATTTTTTTAATTAATTTTGGTTAAGTTAGAAAGGGCGCACGGTGGATGCCTTGACACTAGGAGTCGATGAAGGACGGGACTAACGCCGATATGCTTCGGGGAGCTGTAAGTAAGCTTTGATCCGAAGATTTCCGAATGGGGAAACCCACTATACGTAATGGTATGGTATCCTTACCTGAATACATAGGGTATGGAAGACAGACCCAGGGAACTGAAACATCTAAGTACCTGGAGGAAGAGAAAGCAAATGCGATTTCCTGAGTAGCGGCGAGCGAAACGGAATCTAGCCCAAACCAAGAGGCTTGCCTCTTGGGGTTGTAGGACATTCTATACGGAGTTACAAAGGAACGGGGTAGACGAAGCAGCCTGGAAAGGCTCGTCATAGAAGGTAACAACCCTGTAGTCGAAACTTCGTTCCCTCTTGAATGTATCCTGAGTACGGCGGAACACGTGAAATTCCGTCGGAATCTGGGAGGACCATCTCCCAAGGCTAAATACTACCTAGTGATCGATAGTGAACCAGTACCGTGAGGGAAAGGTGAAAAGCACCCCGGAAGGGGAGTGAAAGAGATCCTGAAACCGTGTGCCTACAAATAGTCAGAGCCCGTTAATGGGTGATGGCGTGCCTTTTGTAGAATGAACCGGCGAGTTACGATCCCGTGCGAGGTTAAGCTGAAGAGGCGGAGCCGTAGCGAAAGCGAGTCTGAATAGGGCGTTTAGTACGTGGTCGTAGACCCGAAACCAGGTGATCTACCCATGTCCAGGGTGAAGTTCAGGTAACACTGAATGGAGGCCCGAACCCACGCACGTTGAAAAGTGCGGGGATGAGGTGTGGGTAGCGGAGAAATTCCAATCGAACCTGGAGATAGCTGGTTCTCCCCGAAATAGCTTTAGGGCTAGCCTTAAGTGTAAGAGTCTTGGAGGTAGAGCACTGATTGAACTAGGGGTCCTCATCGGATTACCGAATTCAGTCAAACTCCGAATGCCAATGACTTATCCTTAGGAGTCAGACTGCGAGTGATAAGATCCGTAGTCAAAAGGGAAACAGCCCAGACCGCCAGCTAAGGTCCCAAAGTGTGTATTAAGTGGAAAAGGATGTGGAGTTGCTTAGACAACTAGGATGTTGGCTTAGAAGCAGCCACCATTTAAAGAGTGCGTAATAGCTCACTAGTCGAGTGACTCTGCGCCGAAAATGTACCGGGGCTAAATACACCACCGAAGCTGCGGATTGATACCTATGGTATCAGTGGTAGGGGAGCGTTCTAAGGGCAGTGAAGTCAGACCGTAAGGACTGGTGGAGCGCTTAGAAGTGAGAATGCCGGTATGAGTAGCGAAAGACGGGTGAGAATCCCGTCCACCGAATGCCTAAGGTTTCCTGAGGAAGGCTCGTCCGCTCAGGGTTAGTCAGGACCTAAGCCGAGGCCGACAGGCGTAGGCGATGGACAACAGGTTGATATTCCTGTACCACCTCTTTATCGTTTGAGCAATGGAGGGACGCAGAAGGATAGAAGAAGCGTGCGATTGGTTGTGCACGTCCAAGCAGTTAGGCTGATAAGTAGGCAAATCCGCTTATCGTGAAGGCTGAGCTGTGATGGGGAAGCTCCTTATGGAGCGAAGTCTTTGATTCCCCGCTGCCAAGAAAAGCTTCTAGCGAGATAAAAGGTGCCTGTACCGCAAACCGACACAGGTAGGCGAGGAGAGAATCCTAAGGTGTGCGAGAGAACTCTGGTTAAGGAACTCGGCAAAATGACCCCGTAACTTCGGGAGAAGGGGTGCTTTCTTAACGGAAAGCCGCAGTGAATAGGCCCAAGCGACTGTTTAGCAAAAACACAGGTCTCTGCGAAGCCGTAAGGCGAAGTATAGGGGCTGACACCTGCCCGGTGCTGGAAGGTTAAGGAGAGGGGTTAGCGCAAGCGAAGCTCTGAACTGAAGCCCCAGTAAACGGCGGCCGTAACTATAACGGTCCTAAGGTAGCGAAATTCCTTGTCGGGTAAGTTCCGACCCGCACGAAAGGTGTAACGATTTGGGCACTGTCTCAACCAGAGACTCGGTGAAATTATAGTACCTGTGAAGATGCAGGTTACCCGCGACAGGACGGAAAGACCCCGTGGAGCTTTACTGTAGCCTGATATTGAATTTTGGTACAGTTTGTACAGGATAGGCGGGAGCCATTGAAACCGGAGCGCTAGCTTCGGTGGAGGCGCTGGTGGGATACCGCCCTGACTGTATTGAAATTCTAACCTACGGGTCTCATCGACCCGGGAGACAGTGTCAGGTGGGCAGTTTGACTGGGGCGGTCGCCTCCTAAAGTGTAACGGAGGCGCCCAAAGGTTCCCTCAGAATGGTTGGAAATCATTCGTAGAGTGCAAAGGCATAAGGGAGCTTGACTGCGAGACCTACAAGTCGAGCAGGGACGAAAGTCGGGCTTAGTGATCCGGTGGTTCCGCATGGAAGGGCCATCGCTCAACGGATAAAAGCTACCCCGGGGATAACAGGCTTATCTCCCCCAAGAGTCCACATCGACGGGGAGGTTTGGCACCTCGATGTCGGCTCATCGCATCCTGGGGCTGTAGTCGGTCCCAAGGGTTGGGCTGTTCGCCCATTAAAGCGGTACGCGAGCTGGGTTCAGAACGTCGTGAGACAGTTCGGTCCCTATCCGTCGTGGGCGCAGGAAATTTGAGAGGAGCTGTCCTTAGTACGAGAGGACCGGGATGGACGCACCGCTGGTGTACCAGTTGTTCTGCCAAGGGCATAGCTGGGTAGCTATGTGCGGAAGGGATAAGTGCTGAAAGCATCTAAGCATGAAGCCCCCCTCAAGATGAGATTTCCCATAGCGTAAGCTAGTAAGATCCCTGAAAGATGATCAGGTTGATAGGTTCGAGGTGGAAGCATGGTGACATGTGGAGCTGACGAATACTAATAGATCGAGGACTTAACCATATAATATGAAGCAATGTTATCTAGTTTTGAAGGAATATACCTTCATCAGTTTGGTGATGATGGCAGAGAGGTCACACCCGTTCCCATACCGAACACGGAAGTTAAGCTCTCTAGCGCCGATGGTAGTTGGGACCTTGTCCCTGTGAGAGTAGGACGTCGCCAAGCAACCTTTAGACGAGTCAAAATGACTCGTCTTTTTTGTGTTTTTAAAAAAATATAAAAAACAAGAGAAAAGGAAATATTATATAAATACAAATTAAAAAACCGACATAAACCCCTTCTTTTTAGGTGGTAGAGAGCATCTGGCCATGCATAGAAGCGGTCAGATCCTTTTCCTGCCCAGACATAGTGAAAACAAAGAGAGAAAACGAGTGCAGGTCACCTGTTGTTATCCATAGCCGCGGCTATATGTCGAAAAATCGAAATAGATATATATAGATATAACTTTATTCATCCCGATAACTCGTGTTAATAGAGGAAGGTGCATCTTGTCTTTCGTCACTAAAAATAGCGTACCATCTCTTTGAGGCTTTTATGGGTAGTTTATCGCCCAACTAACTTCTTTGCTTTTTGCTGAATTTTGAGGTGGTGGGGATTTCTGCACGTTAATGCGGGATAAAAAGGAAATAGAAACCTCGTGCTATACAAGAACAACATTCATCCCCTCCCTATCACCTGGGCTATGCCCTGCACGTGCTTGAGGGAATGAATGTTGGAGTACTGTTAAATATGATATGATACAAAAAAGAGATGCCATATTTTAGAATGGGTGTGGGATAAGGGGATTATGAAAGCAAAATTTATGTTATTAACAGCGATTGTATTATGGGGTACAGCAATTGCTCCGACAAAATGGGCGCTAGAGTCAATTCATCCCTTTACATTACTGTTTCTGCGTCTATGTTTTGCAGGGGGAATATGTGTATTTTTTTCTTTTACTGAATTGCGTCAAAGTATTGTACGTAAAGCCATTCCATGGAAAAGAATCAGCTTACTATCTTTTACTGGTGTTGCAGGATATTTTATGTTTACATCGTATGGCATAGCTTTAACCAGTGGGTTGCATGTTAGTATCATTGATGCTGCGTTACCATTAGTTACGATTGTTTTTTCAGCACTTTTTCTAAAAGAAAAGATCCAAATAAACTATTGGATTGGAATTATATTAGGTTTTATCGGTGTGGTATGTATTACGATTCCATCTAATCATGATAATCAAACAGCTTCCTTAATAGGAGACCTACTTATATTAGCTAGCACGTTTTTATTTGCTGTTTATACAATACTATTAAAACGGCCAAAACAAGAAAAGAATCTATCGAATGAGGTATTTACAGCATTAACGTTGCTAGTTGGGGCAATTATTCTATTACCTTTTGCTGCTATGGAAGTTTCGTATTATGGTTTACCTAGAGTAGATACTTGGAAAAACGGACTTAGCTTTATTTATCTTGTAATTGGTGCGACGATTCTTGCGTATTGGTTATGGAATAAGGCTCTGAAAGAAGTGTCTGCATCAATAAGCGGACTGTATTTAAATGCGCTTCCGTTAGTGAGTATCGTTACTTCGATCTTTTTGTTAAAGGAATCGTTAACGTGGAGAGTTATAATAGGAGGAAGTCTTGTTTTGTTCGGTGTATTATGGGCGGATCGTGAAAAGTTAAAAGTGTTAGTGAAATTGAAGAAGATATAGAATAGGTAGCTATGCGGATTAGAAGTAAAAAGACAATTCATTTGTCTTTTTTATTTTTTATATGAAATAGTAATTAAATACAAATAAAAAAAACAACATAAAGCTCTTCTTTTTAGGTGGGAGAGAGCATCCGGCCATGCATAGAAGCGGTCAGATCCTTTTCCTGCCCCATGCGAAGTGAAGACAAAGAGAGAAAACGAGTGCAGGTCACCTGTTGTTATCCATAGCCGCGGGTATATATCGAAAAATCAAAATGGATTTATATAATAAAAGAGTCTGTGTGTAACCTATGTTGGGATCTAACTTAATAGGTTAGGTACGTTTGATATATAACTTGTGGCAAGGATGATTTTTGTTTGTGTATAGAAAAGAATGTTCGCTTGCAAAAATCATATATCGACAACTGAGCATATGTGATCTTGCGAACGTAATTTATAATGGAGAATTGAATCGCTATTTCCTATGAAGTGTAGTTGCTGTGAATGTGCTTTAAGAAGATCTAAAGGAAAATAGATGAATGAAATTAAGTGACTAAGTGGTAATTAGACTATGGTGTACTTATTTATTGAAGATGATATCAGTGAACTAGCTAAGTGATGAAAATGTTTATTGTTATGATTGGTTTTGCAGAATATAAATAATAGCAAAAAAGTATTGACTATTATTAGATAGGAGTGTAATATTATACGAGTCGCTGATGCAACAGAGCAGAAAGCGAAGAAACGAAATAAAAAACTTAGTTGACATTGAAACATGAAAATGTTAACATAAGGGAGTCGCAAATAAGCGACAAACAAGTTCTTTGAAAACTGAACGAAACAAACAACGTGCAACGTCAATTTTTATTTTTATGATGCTAGACAAACTAACTTTATTGGAGAGTTTGATCCTGGCTCAGGATGAACGCTGGCGGCGTGCCTAATACATGCAAGTCGAGCGAATGGATTAAGAGCTTGCTCTTATGAAGTTAGCGGCGGACGGGTGAGTAACACGTGGGTAACCTGCCTACAAGACTGGGATAACTCCGGGAAACCGGGGCTAATACCGGATAACATTTTGCACTGCATGGTGCGAAATTGAAAGGCGGCTTCGGCTGTCACTTGTAGATGGACCTGCGTCGCATTAGCTAGTTGGTGAGGTAACGGCTCACCAAGGCAACGATGCGTAGCCGACCTGAGAGGGTGATCGGCCACACTGGGACTGAGACACGGCCCAGACTCCTACGGGAGGCAGCAGTAGGGAATCTTCCGCAATGGACGAAAGTCTGACGGAGCAACGCCGCGTGAGTGATGAAGGCTTTCGGGTCGTAAAACTCTGTTGTTAGGGAAGAACAAGTGCTAGTTGAATAAGCTGGCACCTTGACGGTACCTAACCAGAAAGCCACGGCTAACTACGTGCCAGCAGCCGCGGTAATACGTAGGTGGCAAGCGTTATCCGGAATTATTGGGCGTAAAGCGCGCGCAGGTGGTTTCTTAAGTCTGATGTGAAAGCCCACGGCTCAACCGTGGAGGGTCATTGGAAACTGGGAGACTTGAGTGCAGAAGAGGAAAGTGGAATTCCATGTGTAGCGGTGAAATGCGTAGAGATATGGAGGAACACCAGTGGCGAAGGCGACTTTCTGGTCTGTAACTGACACTGAGGCGCGAAAGCGTGGGGAGCAAACAGGATTAGATACCCTGGTAGTCCACGCCGTAAACGATGAGTGCTAAGTGTTAGAGGGTTTCCGCCCTTTAGTGCTGAAGTTAACGCATTAAGCACTCCGCCTGGGGAGTACGGCCGCAAGGCTGAAACTCAAAGGAATTGACGGGGGCCCGCACAAGCGGTGGAGCATGTGGTTTAATTCGAAGCAACGCGAAGAACCTTACCAGGTCTTGACATCCTTTGAAAACCCTAGAGATAGGGCTTCCCCTTCGGGGGCAAAGTGACAGGTGGTGCATGGTTGTCGTCAGCTCGTGTCGTGAGATGTTGGGTTAAGTCCCGCAACGAGCGCAACCCTTGATCTTAGTTGCCAGCATTTAGTTGGGCACTCTAAGGTGACTGCCGGTGACAAACCGGAGGAAGGTGGGGATGACGTCAAATCATCATGCCCCTTATGACCTGGGCTACACACGTGCTACAATGGACGGTACAAAGAGCTGCAAGACCGCGAGGTGGAGCTAATCTCATAAAACCGTTCTCAGTTCGGATTGTAGGCTGCAACTCGCCTACATGAAGCTGGAATCGCTAGTAATCGCGGATCAGCATGCCGCGGTGAATACGTTCCCGGGCCTTGTACACACCGCCCGTCACACCACGAGAGTTTGTAACACCCGAAGTCGGTGGGGTAACCTTTATGGAGCCAGCCGCCTAAGGTGGGACAGATGATTGGGGTGAAGTCGTAACAAGGTAGCCGTATCGGAAGGTGCGGCTGGATCACCTCCTTTCTATGGAGAATTGATGAACGCAGTTCATCAATATACGTTGACTTGTTTCGTTTCGTTCAGTTTTGAGAGAACTAAATCTCTCGAAATGTATGTTCTTTGAAAACTAGATAACAGTGTAGCTCATATTTTTTTAATTAATTTTGGTTAAGTTAGAAAGGGCGCACGGTGGATGCCTTGACACTAGGAGTCGATGAAGGACGGGACTAACGCCGATATGCTTCGGGGAGCTGTAAGTAAGCTTTGATCCGAAGATTTCCGAATGGGGAAACCCACTATACGTAATGGTATGGTATCCTTACCTGAATACATAGGGTATGGAAGACAGACCCAGGGAACTGAAACATCTAAGTACCTGGAGGAAGAGAAAGCAAATGCGATTTCCTGAGTAGCGGCGAGCGAAACGGAATCTAGCCCAAACCAAGAGGCTTGCCTCTTGGGGTTGTAGGACATTCTATACGGAGTTACAAAGGAACGGGGTAGACGAAGCAGCCTGGAAAGGCTCGTCATAGAAGGTAACAACCCTGTAGTCGAAACTTCGTTCCCTCTTGAATGTATCCTGAGTACGGCGGAACACGTGAAATTCCGTCGGAATCTGGGAGGACCATCTCCCAAGGCTAAATACTACCTAGTGATCGATAGTGAACCAGTACCGTGAGGGAAAGGTGAAAAGCACCCCGGAAGGGGAGTGAAAGAGATCCTGAAACCGTGTGCCTACAAATAGTCAGAGCCCGTTAATGGGTGATGGCGTGCCTTTTGTAGAATGAACCGGCGAGTTACGATCCCGTGCGAGGTTAAGCTGAAGAGGCGGAGCCGTAGCGAAAGCGAGTCTGAATAGGGCGTTTAGTACGTGGTCGTAGACCCGAAACCAGGTGATCTACCCATGTCCAGGGTGAAGTTCAGGTAACACTGAATGGAGGCCCGAACCCACGCACGTTGAAAAGTGCGGGGATGAGGTGTGGGTAGCGGAGAAATTCCAATCGAACCTGGAGATAGCTGGTTCTCCCCGAAATAGCTTTAGGGCTAGCCTTAAGTGTAAGAGTCTTGGAGGTAGAGCACTGATTGAACTAGGGGTCCTCATCGGATTACCGAATTCAGTCAAACTCCGAATGCCAATGACTTATCCTTAGGAGTCAGACTGCGAGTGATAAGATCCGTAGTCAAAAGGGAAACAGCCCAGACCGCCAGCTAAGGTCCCAAAGTGTGTATTAAGTGGAAAAGGATGTGGAGTTGCTTAGACAACTAGGATGTTGGCTTAGAAGCAGCCACCATTTAAAGAGTGCGTAATAGCTCACTAGTCGAGTGACTCTGCGCCGAAAATGTACCGGGGCTAAATACACCACCGAAGCTGCGGATTGATACCTATGGTATCAGTGGTAGGGGAGCGTTCTAAGGGCAGTGAAGTCAGACCGTAAGGACTGGTGGAGCGCTTAGAAGTGAGAATGCCGGTATGAGTAGCGAAAGACGGGTGAGAATCCCGTCCACCGAATGCCTAAGGTTTCCTGAGGAAGGCTCGTCCGCTCAGGGTTAGTCAGGACCTAAGCCGAGGCCGACAGGCGTAGGCGATGGACAACAGGTTGATATTCCTGTACCACCTCTTTATCGTTTGAGCAATGGAGGGACGCAGAAGGATAGAAGAAGCGTGCGATTGGTTGTGCACGTCCAAGCAGTTAGGCTGATAAGTAGGCAAATCCGCTTATCGTGAAGGCTGAGCTGTGATGGGGAAGCTCCTTATGGAGCGAAGTCTTTGATTCCCCGCTGCCAAGAAAAGCTTCTAGCGAGATAAAAGGTGCCTGTACCGCAAACCGACACAGGTAGGCGAGGAGAGAATCCTAAGGTGTGCGAGAGAACTCTGGTTAAGGAACTCGGCAAAATGACCCCGTAACTTCGGGAGAAGGGGTGCTTTCTTAACGGAAAGCCGCAGTGAATAGGCCCAAGCGACTGTTTAGCAAAAACACAGGTCTCTGCGAAGCCGTAAGGCGAAGTATAGGGGCTGACACCTGCCCGGTGCTGGAAGGTTAAGGAGAGGGGTTAGCGCAAGCGAAGCTCTGAACTGAAGCCCCAGTAAACGGCGGCCGTAACTATAACGGTCCTAAGGTAGCGAAATTCCTTGTCGGGTAAGTTCCGACCCGCACGAAAGGTGTAACGATTTGGGCACTGTCTCAACCAGAGACTCGGTGAAATTATAGTACCTGTGAAGATGCAGGTTACCCGCGACAGGACGGAAAGACCCCGTGGAGCTTTACTGTAGCCTGATATTGAATTTTGGTACAGTTTGTACAGGATAGGCGGGAGCCATTGAAACCGGAGCGCTAGCTTCGGTGGAGGCGCTGGTGGGATACCGCCCTGACTGTATTGAAATTCTAACCTACGGGTCTCATCGACCCGGGAGACAGTGTCAGGTGGGCAGTTTGACTGGGGCGGTCGCCTCCTAAAGTGTAACGGAGGCGCCCAAAGGTTCCCTCAGAATGGTTGGAAATCATTCGTAGAGTGCAAAGGCATAAGGGAGCTTGACTGCGAGACCTACAAGTCGAGCAGGGACGAAAGTCGGGCTTAGTGATCCGGTGGTTCCGCATGGAAGGGCCATCGCTCAACGGATAAAAGCTACCCCGGGGATAACAGGCTTATCTCCCCCAAGAGTCCACATCGACGGGGAGGTTTGGCACCTCGATGTCGGCTCATCGCATCCTGGGGCTGTAGTCGGTCCCAAGGGTTGGGCTGTTCGCCCATTAAAGCGGTACGCGAGCTGGGTTCAGAACGTCGTGAGACAGTTCGGTCCCTATCCGTCGTGGGCGCAGGAAATTTGAGAGGAGCTGTCCTTAGTACGAGAGGACCGGGATGGACGCACCGCTGGTGTACCAGTTGTTCTGCCAAGGGCATAGCTGGGTAGCTATGTGCGGAAGGGATAAGTGCTGAAAGCATCTAAGCATGAAGCCCCCCTCAAGATGAGATTTCCCATAGCGTAAGCTAGTAAGATCCCTGAAAGATGATCAGGTTGATAGGTTCGAGGTGGAAGCATGGTGACATGTGGAGCTGACGAATACTAATAGATCGAGGACTTAACCATATAATATGAAGCAATGTTATCTAGTTTTGAAGGAATATACCTTCATCAGTTTGGTGATGATGGCAGAGAGGTCACACCCGTTCCCATACCGAACACGGAAGTTAAGCTCTCTAGCGCCGATGGTAGTTGGGACCTTGTCCCTGTGAGAGTAGGACGTCGCCAAGCAACCTTTAGACGAGTCAGAATGACTCGTCTTTTTTGTGTTTTTAAAAAAATATAAAAAACAAGTGAAAAGGAAATATTATGTAAATACAAATTAAAAAACCGACATAAAATCCTTCTTTTTAGGTGGGAGAGAGCATCCGGCCATGCATAAAAGCGGTCAGATCCTTTTCCTGCCCAGACATAGTGAAAACAAAGAGAGAAAACGAGTGCAGGTCACCTTTTGTTATCCATAGCCGCGGCGTATATGTCGAGGAATCAAAATGGATTTATATAGAATATATACTGACGTGATAGGTATTGCTATTTTAGTAAGTTGGGGTTTATTCCGTTCAGATTCGAAGTTATCCTATCTATTTTATCTACTGTATCTCACAGATTTGTAGGCGTGTATGCAAAGAAAGTATTTGCAGGAGTATCATCGTTATTGCTTATTTGTTTCTTTTAAAGGTAAAAAAATAGTAATGGGATTAAGAAAAGAGGGGGAAGAGGGCATATATAACTGATTTGAAGAGCCGATTTGATTGTATGATAATTATAAATGGGAAATTGAAAGGACTGTGAGCTATACAGTCCTTTTTGTCATGTTTAGAACATGACTTTTTGCGCTACCATGTAGAACGGATTCTCTATATACTTAGCGCTGTGAGATTGGATATAGGTCTTAGGTCTGAGTTTAGAATCCATCATGCGGTTGATGTTGAGCGAAAGGATAAAATTTACAATTAGAAAAGGATGAAGAGTATGTAGGAGGGAGAAGAGTACAGTACAGCTTGTATGAAATCGTATAAGTAAGATCATTTTTCTTGATAAAAAAGCACAGGGGAACAGGGGGAATGAAGATGGGGTCTTGGATTCGCTTTTCATTAAAAAATGTAGGTGTTGTTTTTCTCGCGATGATTTTTATTGTTGTTGGGGGATTGTACTCTATTAAAACGATGGAAATGGAGGAGATGCCAAACGTTGATATTCCATATATGGTTGTGCAAGTCCCTTATACGGGTGCCACACCGGATCAAGGATTAGAGGATATAGGAAAACCGCTAGAAACCGCGCTTTCTAGTGTTCAAAAACTTGATAATTTATATATTGAATCCCACAGCAACATGGTAGTTGCCATTTTGGGATTTGATATGGACCGGAAAATGGATGAGGCGGAAAAAGATGTGACGAGTGCTGTTGCGTCTCTAAAATTACCAGAGGGGACAGGGAAACCTGTCATTATGAAAGACGGGCCTTCACAGATGCCAGTACTGACTTTTGCTCTTTCTTCAGACAATGCTAAGCAAGCTGACATTTCACAATATGTGAACGAGCGGATTAAACCGACTTTGTCTACTGTTGAAAATATCGGCAAAATGGATGTGTCCGGCGAAACGGAAAAGCAATTGTCGATTAAACTTGATGCTGAAAAAATGAAAGAAAAAACATTACTTATGATGTAGTAAAGCAGGCGCTTATAGCTCACAACTTTTCTTTTCCAGCAGGTCAGGGGAATATAAATGAAAAAACGTTAAATGTTCAAGCGGACTACAAACTTAAATCACTTATTGACGTGAAAAACATGGAAATGGCAGTACCAGGTGCTGGGGGAGTGCAAACCGTTAAACTGTCAGATGTGGCAACTGTGGAGTATGGGAGTAAGACAGAAACTGTATATACAAGATTAAAAGATACACCCGCTGTTCTTGTATCGGTCAAAGCGCAGCCAGGAGCGAATGCGGTGGAGGTGGTAAAGCAAATTAACCAAAAGTTGTCTGATTTGCAACTACCAGATGGGTATAAGTTGACAAAGCTGTATGACAGTTCAAAGCAGGTGGAAAAATCGGTTAACAGCATGCTCAAGGAAGTATTGCTTGGAACGTTGTTTGCTGTCATCGTGACATTTGTATTCTTGCGTAATGTGAGAGCTACGATTGTGGCGGTGCTATCGATTCCACTTTCTGTTTTGGCGGCGATGATTACAATGAAGTGTTTACAATACAGCTTGAATATGATGACGCTTGCGGGTATTGCGGTAGCAGTCGGCCGGGTAATTGATGATTCCATCGTAGTAATTGAAAATATTTACCGCAGAACGTTAAGCAGTAAAAAACGTGATGAAAGCATGGTGCTTGCGGCTGCTAAGGAAGTCGGCGGCGCAGTTACATCTTCGACAATTACGACTATGGCGGTATTTGGTCCGCTTTCGTTTGTGCCAGGAATCATTGGGAAGTTCTTCGCTCCGTTCGGGATTACAGTTATTGTCGCACTTGCGTTCTCGCTACTGGTTTCGTTAACGGTTGTACCGCTGCTTGCTAAATTTTTCTTATTGCGTTTGAAGCATAAGGAGCCGAAAGAAACGATGTTGCAGAGAACGTATCAGCGTGTGCTTAGCTGGACGATGCAGAAAAAGACGATTACGCTTCTTCTTGCTTTCGTCGTATTTGCTTCATCTTTAGCGCTTGTGCCGATGATTCCGAAAAACTTTTTGCCAGAAGAGAAGGCGGCTTCATATAGTTTAACGGCAGACTTACCTGTTGGAACATCGCTTGACAAAGCTAACGGTGCGGCGAAGGATATGGAAAGTATTCTTAGT
>NZ_CP128153.1:312500-325000 GCF_030292155.1 Bacillus sp. DX3.1
TGAGGAAGGCTCGTCCGCTCAGGGTTAGTCAGGACCTAAGCCGAGGCCGACAGGCGTAGGCGATGGACAACAGGTTGATATTCCTGTACCACCTCTTTATCGTTTGAGCAATGGAGGGACGCAGAAGGATAGAAGAAGCGTGCGATTGGTTGTGCACGTCCAAGCAGTTAGGCTGATAAGTAGGCAAATCCGCTTATCGTGAAGGCTGAGCTGTGATGGGGAAGCTCCTTATGGAGCGAAGTCTTTGATTCCCCGCTGCCAAGAAAAGCTTCTAGCGAGATAAAAGGTGCCTGTACCGCAAACCGACACAGGTAGGCGAGGAGAGAATCCTAAGGTGTGCGAGAGAACTCTGGTTAAGGAACTCGGCAAAATGACCCCGTAACTTCGGGAGAAGGGGTGCTTTCTTAACGGAAAGCCGCAGTGAATAGGCCCAAGCGACTGTTTAGCAAAAACACAGGTCTCTGCGAAGCCGTAAGGCGAAGTATAGGGGCTGACACCTGCCCGGTGCTGGAAGGTTAAGGAGAGGGGTTAGCGCAAGCGAAGCTCTGAACTGAAGCCCCAGTAAACGGCGGCCGTAACTATAACGGTCCTAAGGTAGCGAAATTCCTTGTCGGGTAAGTTCCGACCCGCACGAAAGGTGTAACGATTTGGGCACTGTCTCAACCAGAGACTCGGTGAAATTATAGTACCTGTGAAGATGCAGGTTACCCGCGACAGGACGGAAAGACCCCGTGGAGCTTTACTGTAGCCTGATATTGAATTTTGGTACAGTTTGTACAGGATAGGCGGGAGCCATTGAAACCGGAGCGCTAGCTTCGGTGGAGGCGCTGGTGGGATACCGCCCTGACTGTATTGAAATTCTAACCTACGGGTCTCATCGACCCGGGAGACAGTGTCAGGTGGGCAGTTTGACTGGGGCGGTCGCCTCCTAAAGTGTAACGGAGGCGCCCAAAGGTTCCCTCAGAATGGTTGGAAATCATTCGTAGAGTGCAAAGGCATAAGGGAGCTTGACTGCGAGACCTACAAGTCGAGCAGGGACGAAAGTCGGGCTTAGTGATCCGGTGGTTCCGCATGGAAGGGCCATCGCTCAACGGATAAAAGCTACCCCGGGGATAACAGGCTTATCTCCCCCAAGAGTCCACATCGACGGGGAGGTTTGGCACCTCGATGTCGGCTCATCGCATCCTGGGGCTGTAGTCGGTCCCAAGGGTTGGGCTGTTCGCCCATTAAAGCGGTACGCGAGCTGGGTTCAGAACGTCGTGAGACAGTTCGGTCCCTATCCGTCGTGGGCGCAGGAAATTTGAGAGGAGCTGTCCTTAGTACGAGAGGACCGGGATGGACGCACCGCTGGTGTACCAGTTGTTCTGCCAAGGGCATAGCTGGGTAGCTATGTGCGGAAGGGATAAGTGCTGAAAGCATCTAAGCATGAAGCCCCCCTCAAGATGAGATTTCCCATAGCGTAAGCTAGTAAGATCCCTGAAAGATGATCAGGTTGATAGGTTCGAGGTGGAAGCATGGTGACATGTGGAGCTGACGAATACTAATAGATCGAGGACTTAACCATATAATATGAAGCAATGTTATCTAGTTTTGAGAGAATATAAAAAAACTTGTTGACTTTTTAAATCAATCAGGTATAATAATGATTGTCTCAAATGAATATAGTCTGGTAATGATGGCAGAGAGGTCACACCCGTTCCCATACCGAACACGGAAGTTAAGCTCTCTAGCGCCGATGGTAGTTGGGACCTTGTCCCTGTGAGAGTAGGACGTCGCCAAGCAAAAACCTAAGTCGATTCGACTTAGGTTTTTTTGTGTGTTTGATAATATAATTCTTATTTTCGTATACGTGTAACTTGCCCTTCATTCATTTTTAGGACATCTTCACTTTTTATTTTTACTAAAGAGTGTGGAGAACCTCCACCAGTAAAAATATAATCTAGCTCCATTACTTTTGGATCAATTAAAAACTTGGCATCATAACCAAAGGAAGGGACTCCGCCAGTTAGATAACCCGTGTATTTGAATACTTCTTGTTCAGTAGCTAATCTTGGTCTCTCAATGTTTAATGCCTTGCCTACTCTGGTAGTACTAGCTCTGTCTTCACCTTTCACTACAGCGAGAATGAAGTTGTTGTTTTGATCGATCATACAAATATTTTTTACAAATTGTTCTGGAGAGGTATTGGTTGCTTTAGCAGCATCTTCTACGGAATGACAAGTTTGTGAGAAAGTGAGATGCTCTGCATGAATGTTTTGTGAATCTAAGTATCTTTTACATTTTTCTTCATAAATTTTCATGTATGTGCTCCTTCGTCAGAGATAATAAAATGAGCCCATCATCTATGCTATTTCTTCATTCATAGATGATGAGCTTGTGTGTCGAATATCGGCAGATGTATCTTATTTTTTTACATCAATCAATTTAAAACGTTCACAAACGAGTAACATGTCTTCAGAAAATTCACGTCTAATTTCATTTAATTCTTTTGTAAAGAAATTTACATGAGCATCCTTCCAGTAGCGATAGGTTCGATCGCCTTCTCCTTCTGCAATAGCAAATTCTTCAGGTACTTCATTCATTGGTGTTACAGTTACTTCAACGGTTTTAATAATGGCTACGGGTTCGTCATTACTATCTAAGATAATACTATAGTCATCTGTTGTTGGAAGTGGTTCATTTTCTAATTCATAAAAAATATGATCAGAGCATGTTGCTGTTTTTACACCATCGATTACTAACTGAGCAAGATAGTCAGGAGAGGCGCCAAACTGCCAGGCGCTAACGGATTTAGGTTTTTCGCGTTCTTTCCAATATTCATCCCAATACTTTTATGCTAATTCATTCATTTGTATAATCAACTCACTTCTTCAGTGTCAAGTTAAATGTGCAATGTCTAAATATAAGGTTCTATTCATGAATGATGGACTGTTTGACGTTTTGAATTTTCTTTAAAGTCATTAAAAAGTTGTATTGTTGTTTTACGAATAAGCAAAGGTAATACGCCAAATGAATATGGTTTATACACACGCTCTGTCCACTTATGTCCGTCTTTTCCATATACACCCATATTAATAGAAGGGATGTTTAATTTACGGATTGTTTCGTATGGAAGTGGATATAATTGCTCCCACTTAGGAAAGTTCTGTAATAATGGTTTTAATTCATCATCTGTTTCATGAATGGATAAGAAACTGCCATCAGCCAAATAAGGGAAGAATTTTTTTAGGACAAATTGTTCACCTGTTTTATCTTGCATGTTTTGTAATACATTTTGAATACTACTTTGTAATTGACGATTTTGTTCACTTGTTTGCTTTAAATAGTTATGTGGTAAAAATGGTGGTGCGAAAAATAAAATGACGCGTGCTTTTTTCTCAGGATCCATTTCTTGAAGAGCGGCAACAACTTCAAAGCAAAGTTCCCGTAAATCACTCCTATTACTTTGTTCTAGTATGCTTTGAATTGTTTTTTCTGTATCTATGCCACGTTGTTGTAATTCTTCTATATAATCGCCGTAACTTGTCACAGCAATCTCCCATGAAAGGTTACGTGATGGAAGGCCTGTCACGAGTAAATAACGATGAAATTGCTCTTTTAAATACTCCTCGGCTTCTTGGCACACTTGTCTTGTTTCTTCTAATAGCTGCTCAAGAACCTCTTCAGGTGTAGATTCATAAATAAAGTAATTGAAGTATAGTTGACTGCTTGTTGCTGTTTGTACCGTATAGCTATTTTTGTTATCACGCTGATATAAACATGTTGGAGGCAGAACAAGCTCATCAGGGATAAATTCAGTTAGTTTATAGTTATTGTGTAGTCTACGTGTAATTTGAGCTGCAATAAAGTTTGGATCAATTCCTGATAAGGTATCACCCACATGTACTTCTCTCCCATAAATATAGAAACAAGGTAGAAGTTTTCCGGCAGTTCCTGTATAAATGTAGCGTTGACTATCTCCGTCATATAGAGGTGTTATAAAATCATTATTAATTGCTAAACGATATTGTAATTGTTTTTCTTGTTGGAGTCTTTCAAGTTCAGATAAAGCTGCTGTAATTCCGCGGTGTTCACCTTCTTCATCACCATTGAAAAGTAAAAGGAGGTTTCCTTCTAATAAATCCGTGTGCTGTGAGAAATATAAAATGTTAGCAATATGAACAGCAGCCCCGCTTTTCATATCAACAGAGCCACGGCCAAACATCCAATCCCCAGATTGTGCATCAGACTGGACATCGGAATTTCCCTCATACGTTTGAAAATACTTTTCCAGTGCTTCTGAAGAGAAAGCGTGCTCTTTTAATCGTCCAAAATCTTCAATTCCAACTGTGTCTAAATGGGAATGATAAATAATAGTAGAAGTGGAATCTGTTTTTCCTTCTACGAATGCAAATACGTTTTTCCGGCCAATTGGATCATTTGGCGCATTTTGAATCCATATATGTTCAGGATGCTCTTGAAAATAAGGGAAGCTTTTTAAAATGTGATATAGCTCATCTATAATACGTACCTCACCAGTAGTACCATTAATACTATTAAAAGAAACTAAATGCTCTGTTAGGGTTTCGACTTGTTTTTCTAGAGATAATGAGTGTAGTTGTTGGTACATAGGATAATACCTCCTTGATTTGTCAGTTTGTTACATTGCCGTAGTAGATTTTTTATTTTCTTTTTCTTCTTTTGAAGATTTAAAGTTCGAAAAGTAATCATTTGTAATAGAGCGGACCTTCCCGCTAAGGAAGAACACAGCAATTATATTCGGAATGACAACGCAAGCTAGCATTAAATCTAAAAATTGCCATATAAACTTGAGTCCTCCAATAGCTCCAATCATAATTGCTCCAATGTATACAAATCTCATAAACTTAGAGAAAGTAGAGCCGAATAAGTACTCAGCTTGTTTTTCCCCATAGAATACAATCACGACAACAGTAGTAATAACGAATAAGAAAAGAGTTGTTGAAACGATAACTCCAGATAAAGATGTACCAAATACAGGTTTCATTGCAGCAGCAACCATTGTAGGTGCTTCATTTGCTTCAATTGTTTTCCAAGCCCCTGAAGTTAGGACTGTAAGAGCAGTGATTGTACAAACGATTAACGTATCTACAATTACCTCAAAGATTCCCCAAAATCCTTGTTTTGCTGGATGATCATTCATAGCGGCAGCATGGGCAATTGGAGCAGTTCCCATCCCAGCTTCGTTTGAATATAAGCCACGTGCTAGTCCCCAGCGAATGGCAGCAGCAACTCCAGCGCCAGCAAATCCACCAGCTGCAGAGAGGGGAGTAAGAGCATGTTTGAAAATTAATGAGAAAGCGGCAGGGATTTCTGAAAAATTAAAAGCTAAAATAATAAATGAGCAAAGTAAATATAAGACAACCATCAGTGGGATAAGGCGCTCTGAAACTTTCCCAATGGTTTTAATTCCGCCATATGTAACAAGACTGACAAGAATGACAATTGCGATACCTGTTATAGTTGGCGAAATGCCAAAAGAACCTTTTATTGTCGTGGCGATGGAATTAGATTGAACCATCGTACTTGCGACAATTTCAATCATTAATGCAAAGGCAAAGAAAGAAGCAACCTTTTTCCAGCCAAGACCTTTTTCGATATAATACATAGGTCCACCAACCCATTCGCCTTGTTCATTTTTCTGACGGTAATGAATGCCTAATACTACTTCAGAGTATTTCGTAGCCATGCCAATTAAGGCAACAATCCACATCCAAAAAATAGCTCCAGGGCCGCCAAGTGCAATTGCTACGGGAACACCAACGATGTTGGCTGCTCCCATTGTAGAAGCTAAAGCAGAAGCTGTTGCTTGAAAGGGTGTAACAGTACCTGGGGCGTTGCTTTTAGCGAAGATTTTCCCAAAAGTTTCTTTAATAATATGAGGAAAGTATCGGAATTGAAAAAATCCTAATCGAAATGTTAAATAAACGCCTCCTCCAAGTAATAAAAACATCATGGGAAGTCCCCAAATAAATTCTGTAATCTGTGAAATAAATTGCGAAAATTTCTCCATTGTTTACCTCCTAGTATATGTGAATGAAGTAGAAGTGCCATAGCTGTCGTGAAGCTCCTTTCAAAATTTGGATGTTTATTTATTAAGTTTTTAGGAATAAAAAAGATGAATTGCTACTGAACAGTGAAGTGTATCAATCATTAGAAGTTAAATAATATAAATGTTTACAGGGGGAAGATTCTAGTTGAGGTGGTACTGTATAAATACAAATTAAAAAACCGACATAAAACCCGTCCTTTTAGGTGGGAGAGAGTATTTGGCCATACATAGAAGCGGTCAGATCCTTTTCCTGCCCAGACACAGTGAAAACAAAGAGAGAAAATGAGTGCAGGTCACCTTTTGTTATCCATAGCCGCGTCTTATATGTCGAAAAATCAAAATGGATTTATCCCGCATTAACGGGCAGTAATACCCCCACCTCAAAGTTCAGCAAAAAGTAAAGAAGTTAGGTGGGGGATAAACTGCCCGTAAAAGCCCGATTCGTGAGGGCTAATGATCAGTGGGGGATGAAGAAAACCCCACTGATCAAAGTTTCACTTTATATGGGTTGAGCTATGAAAATGTATGTCTTT
This sequence comes from Bacillus sp. DX3.1, assembly GCF_030292155.1. Classification (NCBI taxonomy): domain Bacteria; kingdom Bacillati; phylum Bacillota; class Bacilli; order Caryophanales; family Bacillaceae; genus Bacillus; species Bacillus sp. DX3.1. Next base: position 319,104 of record NZ_CP128153.1, read on the forward strand.
ATTAATATTAAAGAATATTTAGAATGTTCGTGTCAATCTATTTTTAACTATTAATATATTGAAAAGTAGCTTAAAAGTGATAAGAATGTTGTCTTTGTGGCTTTTTATTACATATAATTTTTGGGGTTTATTTAGGAGCTATATAAATACAAATTAAAAAACCGACATAAAACCCTTCTTTTTAGGTGGAAGAGAGCATCCGGCTATGCATAGAAGCGGTCAGATCCTTTTCCTGCTCAGACATAGTGAAAACAAAGAGAGAAAATGAGTGCAGGTCACCTTTTGTTATCCATAGCCGCGGCTTATATGTCGAAAAATCAAAATGGATTTATATATAATAAATAAAAAACCGATATTCTTATAGGAATATCGGTTTTTATGGTTAGAGCAGTACGAAGATAGTGAACAAAAGGGCTAACAAAATGCGGTAATAGGCAAATGGTTTTAAACCTATTTTTGCAAGCAGCTTTAAAAAAGTTACTACCGCTAGCATTGCTACTACAAAAGAAGTAATAAATCCTACTGCAAACATTGGAATATCATCTACACTTAAATATTCCCAACTTTTTAATAAATCTAGACCTGTTGCTCCAACCATGACGGGAAGAGCAATAAGAAAAGAAAATTCTGATGCAGCTTTATAATTCACTTTTGCTAACAATCCTCCAGACATTGTGGAGCCAGCTCTTGAGAAGCCAGGATATACTGCTAAACATTGAAATAATCCAATTGTTAATGCTTGACGATATGTTAAATCGTCTAATGAATAAGAGGTAGCTTCAGGTTTTTTAACTTCTGCAAAAATCATAAGAATAGCTCCTGCTACAAGTCCAATAACGACAGTATGTGGCTGGAATAAGTATGTTTTGATCACATCATGTAATAGTAAGCCAGCAATTACAGCTGGGAATACACCTAGTATTACATGTAATGCATTAAATTTCTTTTCTTTCTGTAGAAGCGGTTTTATATTAAATAAAGAAACAAGGCGTTTGTGATATAAAACTGCAATAGCTAGAATAGCACCTAGCTGTATCACAATCTCAAATGTTTTTGCTCTTTCTCCTTCAAAGCCTAACAAGTGACCGGCTAATATAAGATGACCGGTAGAGGAGATGGGTAAAAATTCTGCTAATCCTTCGATGATGCCAAGTATAAAGGCAATAATTGTATCGCTCATAATTTCACTCCTATATTTAAATGAAAATGTTGTAGATAGACATAGAGTATATTTCGGCATCTTTATAAATTAATGAATATCAACCTTTTTAAAATAGAATATTGTTGCGAGAAAGCTGATAATAGCTGTAGCGGCAATGGCGATATAAGAATATTCTGGAGGATATGTCGGTTGCAGTTCGTTATTTACTATATCGATTATCGCTGCCCAAGGAAATAAATCTCTGTGTTCTGAACTTGCAGTCATAACATTTACCATCGCTATAACAATTGTTAATATAATAGGCGGAACATAAGTTTTCATTACAAGAGTTAGCAGTACAATAGGAGGGGATAAGATAAAAAGGAATCCACCGCCCATCAAAAATTTTATCAAAAATTGGAAGAGTAATAGGCTACTTAAGCCAGGAAAACCTCCTAATATCCCTAATAGTAAAGTTAGTCCCCATGAAACTATAGTCAATATCATAATCCAAATAAATAGAAGGATGAATTTACTCATAATAAAGTTAAAACGTGATACAGGAATGGTTAATAGATTTTTTAATGTATCTTCTGTGTATTCCCGATTAAAGAGATAAGCGGTAACGACTCCGTATAGAAGGACTCCCATAAATAAAACAGTATACATATTAGCATTAAAAAAAAGGGCATCGAAACTCGCAGGTGGAGCAGATGGTTTTGTTTTCATTTCTATATAAAAGGCCAAAACTATCATAAACGGTGCTACCGCCGCTCCAATAATACTAATTAAGAACATGTTAGAACGTTTCAATTTTAATAGTTCTGTATATAGTAGATTAACCAATTGTCCCACCCCCAACCAATTTGGTGAAGTAATCTTCTAATCTGTCTTCGCTCATCATAATCTTTAATACTTCAATATCATTTTGGACAAACGTTTTATTAATCTGTCCTTGTTGTCCAAAATGGGAATAGACACGAATGTTTCCTTCATCATGAACCTCATAATCTGAAATATGAAATTGTTTCTCTAACAGCATCGCAGCCTTATTATCGTCATTTACTTGGAATTCTAAGTATTTGCGATTTGTTTTTCGAAGTGTATCAAGAGAAGTCTCTTCTAATAACTTCCCTTCATGAATAATCCCCATATGATCTACTAGCTGTTCGACCTCAGCTAAAATATGGCTGGAAATTAATATCGTTATGTTCCTTTCTTGTGCTAAAGATTTAATAAGTTTTCGCATTTCTTTAATCCCAATTGGATCTAAACCGTTTGTCGGTTCATCTAGTATTAATAGTTCTGGATAATGGAGTAGAGTTCTCGCTATTCCTAATCGCTGTTTCATCCCTAAAGAGTATTTTCCTACTAGCTTTTTCGTTACACGCTCTAGCCCTACAATTTCTAATGCCTCTTCAATCGCATTTTTTTTATGAACCCCAATGATTTTAGCGTTAATTAATAAATTTTCCTTTGCGGTAAGGTTCTCATAAAACCCTGGCACTTCAACGATAGAACCAATTCTTCTTAAAATTTCTTTTTGGTTCTTAAATAAATCCTCTCCGAATATTTCGATTTTTCCACTTGTAGGTTTTATTAATCCTAGTAGCATTCGAATTGTAGTCGTTTTACCTGCACCATTTCGTCCGATGAAGCCGTAAATCTCTCCTTGATTTACATTTATATTTAGATTATCTACCGATTTTTGCTTGCCATAAATTTTAGTCAGGTTTGTTGTTTTTATTACTGTACTCATTTTGAAACACCTACTTTCTATAAGCTCTTAATTACATGATAAAAAGGAGGACTTAACTGCTGCTTAATCATTTCTTAACTATTTCTTAAAAATGGATTGTTTTGGGAGAGAAAAGCCAAAGGTAGTTTTTTTCCACGGAATACTCTCTACCCATATTTGTCCACCGTTTTTTTCTACGAGAGCTTTAGCAATAGCGAGTCCTAGACCACTACCACCATGCGAAGGATTCCTTGATTGATCACTTCGGTACATTCTCTCAAATACGTTCTCAAGATCATCTGTTGAAATTCCAGGTCCTTGATCCCAAATAAGTAACTGATATTCATTGGCTGTTTCTGTTAGCTCTATTCCTAATACTTTTCCGGATTTTCCATAATGTATGGCGTTTTTTATGATATTCCCTATAACTCGCGAAAGACTAAGGGAATCGGCTGTAATTGGGCAAGGTACATCTGGAATATGAACTTGTAATTCTATATCATGTTTTGAGAGTTCAGGTAAAAACGCAATTAAAGATTCTCTAGCGACCTCAGCAAAATTGAGAGGCTCTTCCTTCAATGGAAATTCATCTGCATCTAGCTTCGCCATATTAAATATTTCATCAACTAGTTGTTTTAGGCTGCTTGATTTCTTTGAAATAATTTCAAGATATTCTTGTTTCTCTTCTTCTGAAGCAGCAATATCATCTTTTAAAGCATCGACATAGCCAATGATAGAAGTAAGGGGTGTCCGAATATCATGCGAAATACTAGATAAGAGTTGCTTTCTAGCCTTTTGAGATTTTACAGCTTCAATTTGCACTTTTTCTAGCGCGGTTATTAATTCATTTGCAGAAAAGACCACTTCATCCAATGAATGATCGTTATTTGTATAGAGTCTTGCGTGTGTATTTCCTTTGATAGCACGTCGTAATCCGGCAACCATGGATTTTCGGCTTTCGATAAAATGAAGTCTTATAAAGAAAAGACTGATTGTTATAATGAAGAGTACAATAAATAAGGCTAATCTTCTTGTGTTTAATTGATTGTTACTCATATCTATAAATAGAAGTAACATGATGGCTAAAAGCTGTAATAGAAGAAGATACAGAACTTTATCATTCTTCATCTTTTTCACCTACAAATTTATAACCAATTCCCCATACAGTTTGAATAAATTTAGGATTTGAGGGATCAACTTCTATTTTCTTTCTAAGCTTTCTAATATGTACCATAACGGTATTGTCATCTTCTATATAGTTACTGTCCCAAACATTGCGGAATAGTTGCGTTTTCGTAAAAACTTGTTCAGGCTGTGAAGTGAAAAACTTTAGTAGTTCAAGTTCTTTCCCGGTTAAAGATATTTCGTTTCCATCTACGTTAACTGTGTACTTTTTTAAATCAATTGTTAGCCCTTTAAATGTTAGGATTGTTTCTTCTTGCGTGTTAGCGTTACTTCCTAATACTAAAAAGCGCCTCATAAGAGCTTTTATTCTAGCGACTACTTCATTGATACTAAAAGGCTTTGTAATGTAATCATCCGCACCTATGCTCAGCCCTAAAATTTTATCTACTTCATGATCTTTAGCAGTGAGCATTAATATCGGGATATTTGTTTTGTTTCTAAGTCTTCTACATACTTCGATACCATCAACTTTAGGCATCATAAGATCTAATATGATGAGGTTATATTTATTTTGCTCAAATAAGCGAAGAGCTTCTTCGCCATTTACTGCTACATCTACTGTGTATAATTCTCTTTCTATATATTTTTTTAACAAATCTCGTATTTCTTTTTCATCATCGGCTATAAGTACGCGAATATCTTCCATGTTTTCACCTGCTTCTTCTAATTTGTATAAAGGCTGATCATGAGTTCCCCCAAATTGGACTTTTACAGGTAGCTTTAAATCCCTTAGAATTTTGAACTGGGGTCTTACTGCCCGCGAATAGTGGGATACATAAATATCATCTTGTATGTATCGCTCAAGCGAAATATAAGATATATCTAATTATATACTATCGTTTGTTAAAATAAGGATATTTCAACATTCTGTATCGATATAAGTAAGATTATTAATACGAATGAGAGGAGTTATTGGATATACGAAATAATCAGTGTAAGTAAATTTCGTAAAACATTACGGTTATATATATAAATACAAATTAAAATACCGACATAAAATCCTTCTTTTTAGGTGGTAGAGAGCATCCGGCCATGCATAGAAGCGGTCAGATCCTTTTCCTGTCCCATGCTAAGTGAAAACAAAGAGAGAAAACGAGTGCAGGTCACCTTTTGTTATCCATAGCCGCAGCTTATATGTCGAAAAATCAAAATGGATTTATATAGGAATCTCATTAAAGTATAAATCTAATAGATTGATAGATGAAAAGGAGAAGAACATTAAATGAAGAGTAATATAAAAACATCTAAAAAAGGTGTTGACTATTAGTGTATAGAGGTGTAGTATTATACGGGTCGCTGATGCAACAGAGCAGAAAGCGGTAAGAGGTAAACGAAATAAAAAACTTAGTTGACATTGAAACATGAAAATGTTAACATAAGGAAGTCGCAAATGAGCGGCAAACAAGTTCTTTGAAAACTGAACGAAACAAACAACGTGCAACGTCAATTTTTATTTTTATGATGCTAGACAAACTAACTTTATTGGAGAGTTTGATCCTGGCTCAGGATGAACGCTGGCGGCGTGCCTAATACATGCAAGTCGAGCGAATGGATTAAGAGCTTGCTCTTATGAAGTTAGCGGCGGACGGGTGAGTAACACGTGGGTAACCTGCCTACAAGACTGGGATAACTCCGGGAAACCGGGGCTAATACCGGATAACATTTTGCACTGCATGGTGCGAAATTGAAAGGCGGCTTCGGCTGTCACTTGTAGATGGACCTGCGTCGCATTAGCTAGTTGGTGAGGTAACGGCTCACCAAGGCAACGATGCGTAGCCGACCTGAGAGGGTGATCGGCCACACTGGGACTGAGACACGGCCCAGACTCCTACG